>DATDFS010000086.1:0-3312 GCA_036522495.1 Nitrososphaeraceae archaeon
GGGTAAAAACATATTTTATAGGTTAGGCGATAAAAAAGTTTCAAAGCTTTTGGAAGAAAGTGATGCCATTTTATCTGAATTAGCAAGAGGAATATACGCATGTGTAAATTATAACCAAGAATCCCAAAGATAGAGGGAGAATGTCAAATGAAAAAGATTGATGATAATAAAATCATTAACAATGAAGAATTAAAATTAAAAGAGGATAAAGGAATAGCTATTACTTGCGATTGTTGCGAGGATGAGGAGCTGGGAGAGGGGGAGGAGGATCATCATCAACCCAAGACAAGGTATAATGTTTTTCTCAATGAAAAGTTGCTCATAGTCATTGGTCTTTCTCTAACTATACCACTAGTTTTACTTCAAATATTCTCTGACTCTTACGTAACTAATCTTTTGAGATTGGTTTTTGCGACAACTGTTCAGATTCTCCTGGGTCGACCATTTTATATAAGATTTATCAGAGCAATCATACACAAGAAAGGATTCACTACTGATACGCTGGTTGTCCTGAGTACGACTGTTGCATATATTTATAGTCTGATTAATGTGACGAGCGGCTCTCATGTACAATTCTTTGAAGCATCATCTTCTGTTCTGACTATTTTTACTATTGGAGAATACTTGGAAAGTAGAGTTCTTAAAACAACATCTGAATCACTAAGAAATTTACTTGCGCTAAAACCCAAGAGTGCAGTAGTAATTAGGAATGGTGGTAAGGAAGAGGTAATTGATGCTGATAATATAGTTGTTGGCGATACAGTCGTAACTAAACCAGGGGAAAAAATTGCTACTGATGGAATAATTCTACATGGTAAATCATCAGTGGATGAATCAATAATTACAGGGGAGTCAATACCTGTCGACAAGAAAATAGGTGATAGGATTATTGGCGGTTCAATAAACAAGAATGGTTATCTTCAATTCAAAGCAACCACAGTTGGAAGCCATACTGTATTAGCCAGCATAATTGAGTTGGTCAAAAGAGCGAAGATGTCAAAGGCGCCAGTCCAAAGGATTGCAGATAGGGCTTTACGATATTTTATCCCAATCATACTTTCTATTGCAATCGCTTCATCTCTTTACTGGTTTTTTGTAGCACATCAACCGATTTCTTTTGCCGTAACTGTCTTTGCCACTATTCTTGTAGTATCATGTCCTTGTGCTTTAGGGATAGCTACTCCAATGGTAATATCTTTAGGAATAGACAAGGCAGCAAGACAAGGAGTATTGATAAAAGGTGGGCAATACTTGGAAAAATTATCGTCTATAGATACAATTGTATTTGACAAGACAGGTACTCTTACAAATGGCAAGCCTGAAGTAACAGATGTAATTCCGAATAAGGGTTATACAGATTTTGAGCTTTTGCAATTAGCTGCATCTGCAGAGATTAAATCAGAGCACCCGATTGCACAAGCTATAACTAGAAAGGCAACTGAAAAATCAATTCCAACATTGAAGGTTTCAGAGTTTAATTCTTTGACTGGCCATGGTGTTGTTGCCTCATACTTTGAAAAAACGATATTTGTTGGCAATCTACGAAAAAATGACAATGGTACAGCCATTTCTCAAAATTCATTACTTAGAATTGCCGATTTGGAGTCAGAAGGTAAAACTGTAGTTGCTGTTTTTATTGAAGACAAATTAGCTGGCCTGATAGCTGTAGCTGATACATTAAGAGATAATGCAGAGCATGTGATTGCTGAAATCCAACACAATATGAAAAAAAACGATATTATACTTATGACTGGAGACAATCAAAGAACTGCTAACACCATTGCTAAGAAACTTGGCATACAGAAGGTCTTGTCTCAAGTATTACCTGAATCAAAGACTTTAGAAATTAAAAAGCTACAAGACCAAGGAAAGAAAGTTGTAATGGTTGGAGATGGCATAAATGATGCACCTGCATTGACACAGGCTGATATAGGAATAGCAATAGGCTCTGGTACTGATGTTGCTTTATCATCAGGACACATAATACTTATGAAAAGCGATCTACTTCAAATCCTGTATGCTTTGAAAATAGGCCAATACTCCATGAAAAAAATAAAACAGAACTTGTCTATGTCATTTGTTTATAATGTTGTAACAATATCAATAGCTGCTGGATTGCTCTATGGTATTACAAACTCTCTTGTCCTTACGCCAGCGTTGGCAGCGCTTGGATGGGTCATAAGTGATTCTGCGGTGTTTGGAAATTCACTACTAGTTAGAAAATTCAGTGCTCTCTCCCTAAAGAATAGATAGGAAGATAAACAAATTAATCGCTAAAATAAAGTCCGATCATGCATATGCAGTTTTAGTCATCATCATCATCATCGTAATCATAGCATATATAACAACAATGATGATGATACATCCAAAGAAATTCAAGAGATGCTTGTAACGCAGCAAGTTGCAAAAACAGCACAAGATATCTTCATGGGATTAGGTTCGTGGGATCCAGCAGCCAAAGAGCACATGATGGCTTATGATAAACAAACAATTAAAAGACATTACACCGATGTACGACAAGGAAACAATCCTCTAGGAGGGTATGAGGAAGTACTTCCTCATGTAAATTCTTATGTATTCAATCTACATTTTCTGGCATCAAATAAACAAAGAGCAGCTTAAAGGATAGTATGGTATCGGAGATACAAAAAGATTCCTATTCATCCAAAGGCTCTGTTAACTTAACAATAATTTCTGCCTTTTTAATTTCTCTATCTGCTTAATTGCTTTACTCAAATCAAATTCTAATTTCTTTATCTTTACAAATCCGTTCTTGGTCAACAAATAAGTCAAGAAATCTCCATCTTTTACGCTTAGTTTTTCTCTAACTTTCTTAGGTATTGTAACCCTTCCTCCCTTCATTATTCTAGAGTCACCCAATACTTTTTCATCATACATGCTAATATCTACTTAAGAGATATAGAAAACTGTTAAGTTAACAGAGCCCATCCAAAGCAAGCCTATGAGTTGAATTATATTTTAATATGATACTATAGGAGTTGCAATTGCATCTGATGATGTATCTCCAAACACTCTAACAGCAGATGAGATCTGATTGGAATACGGGAGCTAATATGTTGATCTTTCCTTCTTAACCGTCCTTATAGATTTTATGGCAATAATAAAATATAGAAAAAAGGATATAAATAATATCTTGAGATCGTAATCATCAAGCCATATCATCTAGAAGCGGCTAGTAAAAAACCTAATCTCAAATCCATATTGCGGGACGTATGGATATATGACCATATATTATTTTGACAAACGTTTACTTGGTTAGGTTGTTGAGAGTCGAAGACAAAAATTAATTCC
>DATDFS010000087.1:0-4395 GCA_036522495.1 Nitrososphaeraceae archaeon
AAGCTCCCTGAATTCTTTAGAATAACTATGCCCAATAATCTATATGATACATTTGCATGGGGCACTGCTTTGAAGCCTCCTCCACGGTACTTCCCATTGGCAACCACATCCATCGTCATCTTAGAATGTTTTCACGCCCATAATCTATAGAGATCTCACAAATTACTTTAAGGTGGCAATGTCGCGACTAGACGAAACTGTAAACAATACGAGTCGACTTTGTCTCATCTTTTTTGATCTATCATAATCTCCGCTTCGACACCGATCTCAGCGGCATCAAGAAAAATTCTAGATGCAGTTTTTGACAGATTGCTTGGTTATCTAGTGTCATCATCAAATTAATATATTATATACCAACTCAGATATTCAATACAGTGTCATCATTTCTATAAATTATGAGCGAATATGAAAATATGAGGGCTGCCGATATTATGGTAGAGGCGTTAATTGACTGGAAAGTCGATACCATTTTTGGTTTACCAGGTGATGGTATCAATGGGTTTATGGAAGCGTTAAGGACACGGCAGGATAGAATAAGATTCGTACTGGTAAGACATGAGGAATCTGCAGCCTTTATGGCATGTGCTTATTCAAAATACACGGGAAAACTTGGTGCGTGTGTTGCAACTTCAGGACCAGGTGCAATACATCTTTTAAATGGGTTATATGATGCTAAGGCAGATAATACTCCTGTTATTGCCATTACCGGTACTACTTATTCTGATATGATGGGATCAGATTACCAGCAGGATGTTAACCTATTGCAATTATTTTCAGATGTGACAGTTTACAACAATATGATAATTGCTACTGAACAGGCCGAGATGGTGGTTGATATTGCATGTCGAGCAGCTCTAACAAGGAGAGGCGTTAGCCATTTGACAATTCCGATAGATATACAAGAAAGAAAATTGGAAGGCAAATACTCAAAGCATAAGATAGCTGGCCACACATCTGATGCTTTTACTAGTATTACTTCTTTACCCGATCGCAAATTAATAGAGCAAGCAGCAGAGATTATTAATTCAGGTAACAAAGTAGTAATTCTGGTTGGTCAAGGAGCATTAAATGCTGGTGATGAAGTAAGTGAAGTTGCAACAAAGATTGGCGCTCCGGTCGCTAAAGCACTCTTGGGTAAAGCGGTAATTCCTGACAATCATCCTAACAGTGTAGGTGGTATTGGTTTGTTAGGAACTGAGCCAACTGTCGATGCAATGAATGAAGCAGATACTTTATTGATGATTGGAACATCTTTTCCATATATTGATTATCTTCCGAAACCAGGGCAAGCAAGAGGGATTCAAATAGACATAAAGCCTGAAAAAATAGGATTACGCTATCCTGTTGAAGTTGGTTTAGTTGGAGATTCAAAACGTATACTTTTAGAATTACTTCCTTTGTTAAGTAATAAAGAGATAGAAGAAGGAAAGAGTCAGGGCTTTCTCAAATCAAAACAACAGGCCATGAAAAAGTGGAATGACGTGCTTCATCAGCAAAGCAACAGCAATACTAAAAATAAAGATAGACCAATCAAACCACAATTTATTGCTTCAGCGGTTTCTGAAGAGCTAGATGATAATGCCATAGTTTCAGTTGATAGTGGAACCAATACAATTTGGGCTGCTCGATATATCCAGATGAGGAAAGGAATGAAATTTTCAGTGTCTGGTACTCTGGCCTCTATGGGCTGTGGTCTACCTTATGCATTAGCAGCACAAATCGCCTATCCTAAAAGACAGTGTGTGGCATTTGTTGGAGATGGGGGATTTACAATGCTTATGGGTGAATTTGCCACAGCAGTTCAATATGATCTCCCTATCAAAGTGATTATCCTAAAAAATAATGTACTGGGGATGATCCGTTGGGAACAAATGGCCTTTTTGGGGAATCCTGAGTTTGGAGTCGAATTCAGTCCAATTGATTTTGCAAAGTTTGCAGAAGCCTGTGGAGGTAAAGGGTACTCGATAAAAGAATACTCTGAAGTAGAATCAACAATGAAGATAGCCATGAAAGAACGAAAGCCCACCATTGTTGAAGCTTATGTAGATCCATTCGAACCACCCATGCCGCCAAAAACAGACCCTGAATTTGCTCGCAATATGGCTGAATCATTTGCAAAGGGACAGCCATATGTGAGAAGAATTGGCCTTACATTATACAGAAATCAAGTAAATACTACTTTTAAAAGTGTGCAAAACAAGTTAAAAGAAACGTTGACAGGTTCAAGTGAGTAAAGAAAGATAACATTTGCTTTATTTAATAGCTGATGCCATGTATAAAAATAGCAAAAAAGATGTTATATAAAAACATGGTATGATTGTTCTTCCTCTTATTATCCGTCTTCTGATTATTTTTACCACCTTCTAATTTCGTCTTCTTCAGTATCGACTCATTATCCTTCAGGATCTTTGCCATTGCCAATGATTTTGGTTCGTCTTGTTGCCTTCTTTCATTATCTCCTCCTGCTTCAGATAACGATTCTTTCCTTTCGTCCTCTTCTTGTTCTACATTATGCTTGATTGTTTTAACTTTGACAATCTACAGTGATTCTATAGTCCTGATTGAAATGTTTTGCTATGTATATATCATACAAGATGTATCGGTAAAATAATATTATTAAATTCCGCTTCCCATTCTAATTGTGCTCCGCATTTAATATACGGAGAATCTGTTGATGCATAATGAAGTGATGAAGGCGCTCTATTTTCTTCTACTTTCGCATTTTGTTAGTAATATTTCATACTATGGTTTATCTGTGATACACAGTTATTATCATATGAGATGCCATGATGATAAGACAGTAATAAGATGCAAATCATGGATATTCGAATATTGAAACTGGCAATATCAAAGTTTTAGATGATTCTTTTTGACTCCAAAACAGGTAACATACTTAGTTTTTCCTCATAGCACATTCCTGCAAAGACATTAAGATATTGATACTATAAGGATCCTGTCCTTTTCTTATTTCTCTCACCATACAACTTCAGCCAGCCTAGATTTTGAAATCATTTCTATATCGGTTCCACTTTGTAACGCAGTATTGCAGTTTCATCCTGTACTGGTTGAGAATGAATATATATGCCGGAAACTTTCGCCTATCCAATTTTTGACCAAATATGATAAAACAGACCTTGCAGTTGTCTTGCCTGTGATCCCAGATTTAGCTTGAATTCTTCTAAAATGATCTTCTAGTATATAGCCATGTATTGCCATAGTAGATAATGCAGATTGCACAAAATGGGATTAGTTAACTAGTATTTTAACAGAGTAATGGAAAACATGGCTCTGTTCACTTAACGATTTGTAATTGCTTGTTATGATAACCTATGAAGAGGTTTAACCAATTCCACACATGTAATAATTTACAATTCTTTTTTCTGCAAGAAAAATAGTCATCAAAGCATTCGGTTCTATATTTTATCATATACTGCATTGTTCTTTCTTTCTATAATGATGTTCTTCTCATAAGAAGAATGGATATGACGATGAAGATGCGATCTCAAAAACTTGCAATCTTGTGGATAGGTACCAAGTATCTCAATCCATCTGGGGAAACTGGATGTCGATGACCATGAATCCCAACTAAGCTTGAAATAAATCGCTCAGCTAGAAGCATATTTCTCTCTTTAGATATACTAACTTATTCCAAGGATTTCCTTACTCTCAAATCCGATAGTAATTAGCAACCCAAAGCCATATCAATTAATTCTGAACCAATTTTTATTAATGTTTCATCAATGATGAATTCCTTGATTTTCTTTCTTTTTCCTCTCAAATATCTTTTTAGGTTTATACTTTTATTGTATCCAATTACAGACTGATTGATACATGATTTCTCTCTCTATAAAACTAGCAAATATGTTCCGAAGATGTTCTGTTTCTTGTATTCATAAAAGAGATAGGACATCTTCAAGCTATAGATTTATCGTTAAGTGAACAGAGCCGAAAACATATTTGTACCATGTATATGGCTGAACAGCTGTTGATTTTCATCCTATAGTAACGATAGGTTATCTTAAATATATTGCAAACCGTAAGTGGCACCATTTTATATTGAATGACACTTATAGATACAAAACTCCTAACAGAAAAAGACTAAAATATTGAATGACTGTAGTTGTGGCAATGCCTACTGCATATATTTTAGTTAACTGTACTCTGGGGTCAGAAGAGAAGATTATAAGTGAAATTGCAAAATTATCTGATGTAAAGGAAGTGAGAGGAACATATGGTGTTCATGATATATTTGTTAAAGTAAAATCAGATAACACAGAGGCATTGAATCATACCATAACAAGCAAAGTAAGAAAGATACCCGGAATAACATCAACAGTGACTTTGGTAGTTATTGAAGAACAAGGCGGAAAGGGACAAGATACTTGACTTCACTTT
>DATDFS010000088.1:0-7492 GCA_036522495.1 Nitrososphaeraceae archaeon
ATGCTTCATTACAACTCATCTGTTGATCACATTATCTACAAATTGTTTTTTAACATGTTGTCCAAAATGGGTTGACTAGAAGATGAGCGAAACTGACGATAAGCCTGATGATGCAGCGGCTAGAGCAGAACGAGCAGTAAAGTACAATGAGAAATTTAATGTTCCAGAACAAACTGAAAAAGAAGAAGCAGAAACGCATGGGAATACTGAAGTAGAACATCTTGCAGACAATAGAGAAATAGAGCGTAGAAAAAAGCCATCCTAATAAGGTGATCGATTAATTATCAACGAACAAGGAATATATCACCATTACATATTTTTTACGTGGCGATAAAAGGATGCTAAATATGCATTTCTCTGCAAATGCAGACAATTTGCATAGTCATCTAATGGAGATGATCAGAATTAAGTTAAATTTCACACCTCTGTCTTGATAGTTTCTCCCTATACTTCTTGGGTCTTGGTCTAGTCCTCAGTGATACATGACAACAAGGACATCTTGAGCCAGGCCATTTAATGAATATTTCACACAGTTGGCAACGTTTCTGTCCATTATCATAGCGGCCTTCCACAGAATAATGATTACTATTTGGGGCATGTAGTCTAGTCGCTCTAAATTTGATGCAAAGATTTCTGCATGTCATGTTGGCTTGATTTCCAACCTGAGCCACCCATCTTTAACAGGAGTCAAAATTCAATCAAATCTCGCATAGCATTATAGGCTTGTAAAGCGTGAATACCTTTCGTTGTAGTTTTATACAAATGCCCTTCTTTCCAATATTCAATTAATCCATTTTCTTCTAAAAGCAATAGATATCCTTTCAGCCTCTGATAAGTCATAAAAGATCTGTAGTATATTTTTGCCTTTGTCGTTCCCCCACTAGCGGCAGCTTCCAGAATTATTGCTATGATGTCTGCTTTGCATCTATGTTTAGAGACATATGTTTGCGCTTGACTGTAAACTTGCATCTTGACAACAATACACAATCTATGATAAGAATAGTGAGCACCTACTTGCAAGTAACTGCAATCAGTCAAGTTTCGTTTCACAGAGGTCATCCTTCCTGCTGTTACTGGTGTGAGTGATGGGAATTCATATTTAGGCAGCCAGGGTTCGAATCATCTCCTTCTCCTTACCTTTAATCTATACTTTGAGTAAGAAGAAGTCAAATTGTATTATGAAAAAGAAAATATGTGGTTAAAAAAGTGTAGCCACTCAATTTGATATATTTGCAGACGAATGCGGTTGATTGCAATTGAGTCTTATATGCTTATTTCATAGATACGATAATAGAACGAGGAGAGAATACAATCTATGACAATAGTAGAACAAACTCCAGTCGATATGATGATCATCACAGCATGTTCTATTTGTAAAAGAAGTGACAGGATAATAACTGATCCGGAGTCTAGTGAACTTATTTGCAGCAACTGTGGGATGATAATTTCAGACAAAATACAATATATAAACGGACCAGACAGACATTCTTTCAGTCCAGAACAAATGAGCCATAATAGAAGCAGAACAGGATTTCATGCTTCTCTAGATATACATGACAGGGGACTTTACACCATAATTGGAAGAGCTAATAAGGATGCTGCTGGACATAAACTAGATGCAATAACAAGTTCCAATATGGCAAGATTAAGAATGTGGAATACGAGAACACAACATCATAGCTCTACTGATAGAAATCTTGTGCTAGCTTTCAATGATCTTGGTATACTAAGGGATAAACTTTGCTTATCAAATACAGCAGTAGAAAAAACTGGTTATATCTATAGAAAAGCTTTGGCAAGAGGATTGGTAAGAGGAAGATCAATAGCTGCATTATTAACTGCTTCTATATACCTTGCTTGTAGAGAAATGGGGATTCCGTGGACAATCAAAGATATTGCTGAAGCTAGTAACATAAAACAAAAACATTTGGCAAAAGTATATAGAATATTGGTTAGTGAATTTGGTTATAAAGTTCCATTATCTGATCCAATGAAATGTATTGCCAAGGTTGCAAATAAAGCCAACCTAACTGAAAATACCAAACGTCAAGCAATAAGGATTATGAACCAAGTTAGAGAAAAGCAAATATTATCTGCTGGAAAAGATCCTATGGGACTAGCAGCAACAGTCCTTTATGTATCATGTTTGAAGAATGGTGAAGACAAAACTCAAAACCAAATGGCACAGGCAGCAGGAGTGACAGAAGTAACTATCAGAAATAGATTAAAAGATCTAAGAGACAAACTTAATCTAATAAACTAGACTTGGGAGAAAATTGTATATCGCGTTAGCAAACAATAAAGACAACAATAATTTTCCTCGAAACATTGTAGTGGCGGAGACTACATTCACCAAATAATATATCGAAATGGTTAAAGCTAACTTTCTCGATTAATTGATATCAGAAAAAAGGATGGACTTACAACATCTGCTAAGCGCGGAGATTGAACGTCATTACAAAACAAGTATGGTGAATTGAATTGAACATTTGAGTTTGCAAATTGAACATGATATAGTATACAATGTTTAGAATTAATTACTTCTATAGTTTGAATGCAGTTGAATCGTTATAAGGCTATACCTTTACTTATCATTACATATCATAATAGAAGGATACGGCAGATAGAGAACTTCTGTTTAATAGCTAAATGTTAGTCAATTTCCTTTCTTTTTTATCATTTACTTTAAAAGAAATATTAAGCGATTGATAAATTGTTAATTCATTATGGTTGGATTTGCACTAGGTAAAAAAGAGGGTCCACAAATCAATTTTCATGGTACAAAAATGGTTGTCAGGTCTCAGGATGATTCTGAGGGAACGTGTTCATTAATCGAAATGATACATCCACCGAATGTTGGTCGAGCTCTTCATATTCATCCTAATTCAACTGAAGCATATTATGTTCTTGAAGGGAAATATAGCATATAATATGGTAAAAAGAGTTATCACTCTCAGATAAGAGATTTTGTATTCATTCCAAAAGGTATTCCGCACAATTACCAGTCAGGTTCAAACGGTAGAAAAGTACTTGTTATTTCATCTGCAGGATTAGAATAATACTTTAAGGAAGTTGCTAATGTCCTTCAGATTGGGCAGATTACAGGAGAATTAGAAAAGGAAATTGCGTGTAGTTATGGTCAAGAATTCATTGATAATCTTGAACATTGGGGACAATAATACAAACGAATCGAATCACATAAAATAAGTTATTTCCTTTATCGGCGATATCAGAGAAATTATAATTGGAGATTGCTTTCGGACCGGTTAATAGTATAATATACTTTGTTCTGACGATGTTACAGCTGCTATATCATGTGTGACTATCTTTGATACAATAACTGTCACGTGATATATTGACTTTCTTATCATATGAAAACTATTTTCACTTAGTGGTAATAACAATACCTATCAGTGTCATGGGCGAAAGAATAGATATAGAATCGATTCAGCACATATTAATAAAAAATGAAGTACTAATATAAAAGGTGATTAGATCCAATTCCATCTCATACAATATTTGAATCTCTTCTATTGGGATTTATTGCTAGTATTCCTCTGGTTATCGGATGTATAGTTGCATTATTTGTAAGTCTACCGAAGGGCGTAATTGCTGTAATTATGGCTTTTGGTAGTGGAGTTTTGGTTGCAGCATTAACATTTTCCCTTGTAGAGGAAGCTTTCAGTCTATCTCAATCAATACCACCTGTCGTTATTGGCTTTATTTTTGGAGGAGTATCATACAGCGTTGCAAATCGCATTCTTGACAAAAAGTCTAAGGGACATAGGGATTCTTCTACAAATAGTAATACTACCCCAGTTAGGAATAGAAAGAGATCTCATGGTGACAATGCAGGAGGTGGCAAATCAGCATCTGGCTTGTCATTGCTTGTTGGCTCAGTAATGGATAATATACCTGAAAATATGGCTCTTGGGATTTCTTTAGTGACAGGAGGAACAGTAAATGTAGTTCTTATAGCAGCAATTTTTATATCAAACTTTCCAGAAGGTTTGGCTTCAACTGAAGGTATGAAATCAAATGGAAGAAACAAAAAGTACATAATTGGATTATGGTCTATAGCTGTAATAATAGGAACTATATCCACTGCTATAGGCTTCGCCGTTTTGTCTAAGGCTAGTCCTTTTGTTATATCAATAGCAATATCATTTGCTGCAGGTGCAATTCTTGTAATGTTAGCTGAATCTATGATACCAGAAGCCTTTGAAGAAGGAGGAAGTAAAATAGGACTTGCTGCTATGGCAGGTTTTGCTGTTGCATTTATACTTGGAAGGATAGGCGGAGGCTAGGATGATCATAACTAGATGCGCAAATATATTGTTTGATAGCAGATACTTATAATATTATTGGAATCTATCATTGATTGTTTCTTTGTTGCTATGTCAATAGACATAGGAGCAGAAGGCAAACGAGGTGTTAGTGGTAGCGGTGGTGAACAAGATATCTCCGCTCTACCCTCCTCTTCTCCTTTGTCTTCTGGCTTGGCCAATTTTTGGGATAGTATTTTATTATCTATTGTATCAATTGTTGCTGCTTCAATTGCTGCCTATTTCATAATAAGGTATTTACTTAAGAGAAAAGCTGATTCACTGAATTTAGATAAAAGAGAACTAAAGGTATTAACATAATAACAAAGATCATTTTGATTGTAATCACTATCATTATAATCATATTCCAATTTTCATCTGTAAGTAGTGTAGCAGCTGGTGCAATTAGTGTAGCAGCTGGCACTATAATTGGGTTCTCATCACGAAATACAATTAGCAATGCTATTACTAGATTACTGCTTTTATCTCCTCGTCCTTTTAAAATAGGTGATATGATTAGAACAACAGAAAGACGATAGATTGGTTGAAGCTGGTAAGTTCCATCCTTGACTTTCTTCCCATATATGTCGATATGCAACCAGTTGCATCCTAGTCCAAGAACTTTCGCAGTATGGCAATCTGTTGGATTTCGCTACCTATATCATCTCATTTCTGTGCTTGAACCCGAATTCCACACACATTTTCCTTAAAAAAACCGTTTACAAGTACCATCCCTCTATGCATGGACGAGTTAACGTAGGAGCAGGTATTGAGTCAGGAAAAAATATGAACATGATGATAGGAGGAAAGATTCCGTTTAATCCTAATGAATCAAGAAGAGTCGTGCTGTCATTTATACCAAAGAATATAACTATTCCTCCAAGGACCGCTCTTACCTATCAAGTTACAATCTCTAATCGACTACAACCATGGTTAATTTTCAGCCATAGATATGACGATGCAGATGGGATATTAGATCAAGAAGCTATTCCTACGCATAAATCAAATTCTCCTTCTCATTTTTGGTCTTCTACTATCAATTCATCAGACTTTATCACCTGGGGACCTGAATTTCGCAACCAAGAATCAGTTAGAAGTACAGGTATGTTTCATATAAAAGGCCCGATACTGATAGGCAGTTCAGAATATGGTATAAGATTAGCAATAATAGCAAAGGATGGCCCTACACTATCAAAAAACCAATTGCAGAAACGTTCACATTACCTTCACTGACAAAAGTAGCACTTAAGTGATACAGTTAGTTAATTATCGAACAACTAGCATTAGAAATATTATTCTAGTTAACTCATAATGTCCAATGTAGTCTTTAATTCTGCGACTTCTCTTTCTATCGTACGTTTGTCTGCCTTGTCTACCACATGTTTCAAAAGCTGTTCACATGCTTTCATTTCATCTAACAGAACATCTTTCTTATCAATACATAGATTGTGATAGCCATCGACAAATGAATAAATTACTTTCTTTTTATCATCACTATTTTGATCATCATTACAACTACATATCTTTGCAACAACGTTGAAAGGAATTTCAGTCTCAGTTATGTTCATTTAGTCTATCAAGCTCCTGATATGATATTATTGCCATTATCATTACTAGTATCAAGTCCAAATTCTGACAAGTTTCTGGCGTCTGGAGTGTAATCAAAATGATATGTTTCATTCGATAAAATACTTGATAAAATACTTGATGATCCTAGTTTATCATTTTTACAACAAGGACATCTTTGGATGTAATTTGTATTTGGATTAAAACAAAATAATGTACAGCACCACAAACATAACTTGCACAGGACGAAATATGGGATTTGGGATACGGCTTCAACATAAGAACTATTATGGATATTGTAAATTAATCCGCTACATTCTCCTTCTCTATGTTCTTCATACTTGATACTATGCGACGTAGTATTTTTCACCTCTCATATAATAGATCAAATACTATGGCATGAGATATTGTAATTAAGCATTAAGCACTTTTTTGCCGTAATGGCAATTTGGAATCAATGAACTAATGAATCATATAGAATCTGTGCAATGGACAACATTTGATAAACTGTTGGTAAAACTATTCACTTACTATTCATGTGCGCCCTTCAGCTTGTAACTGTCATCTATATATGTGACTAGACAAAAGGTTCGATTGTTGCATATAAACACAATCAGGTTAACGAAACACTCTTTATGTATACATATCTTCCTACAACACCGGCTCTGTTCACTTAGCAAATGTAATCATGCTATTATGTACACTACAAACAGATTAAACTAATTTCTAATATTTTCTAATGTACAGTTATCTTTTTGACATGGAAAATAATCATCAAATCCCTACTTCTTCTTCTCTACCTACTCTAATCACTGTTTTATCTATATAATGAATTGTGATATTTTAGTTCTCTTCTTCTGCCATACCTTTGTTGGTTTATAATAATGTTGTATCCAATTCCAGATTGATTGATACATGATTTCTTTTGACAAATGGCAATAATAAATGCTCTATTGTTTTTCTAAGCGAAAGATCAGAAAAGTACAAGTAAGTGTAGGGCGTAGTAAATATACTTTGAAAGAGTTCTGCTTCTTTTGAATATAAACATTCAAACAAGTAGGGCGTCTTAATCTATAGATTTATCGTTAACTGAACAGAGCCTATTTGTCTCTGTCGAAACCATCTATTCTTGATAAGACAAAAGCCATGTAATATGGCCATACCATACATATGGTGAAAGAATCAAGATACGTCAAACTAGCACATACTATGCTATGTATACTGAAGAATGCTAGATGCCACTATTCATCAATAGGAAGAGCAATCACATTTTCACAGTCTGGCAGCATCCCGTTCTGCTTACTATAAGACAATATGAGAGTAAGAGTTACCGCATGTTTACAGCAGAAATGGTTGGTAGAGGCTTATTATCTTAGGATGGTCCTCAATCTATCCAGAATAATACCTCATTTCACAACATTACAGAAATTTACGGATAGAATCACAGATATTATTCATTCTGGAAAGGATAATTTCTTCTTCTTTCATTCTCCTTACAACACTACCAAACGAATATTCCTTGGAATAGACTCATCTAGATTCAAGCCAGACAACCCACGCATCACAGTATTACACTGAAAGAAGTGGATTGAGAAAGAAAT
>DATDFS010000089.1:0-5476 GCA_036522495.1 Nitrososphaeraceae archaeon
TTAACCAATGCTTTGAATTGAGTATTATCTCCAAGGCCTTTCCAACTTTTTGGAAGTCTCATCTCTTCATGCACAAAAATCGGTTGCTGTTTGATACGTGTAAGGTTCCAATTAAACGGCATTGACCAAGAAAATATTTTATTTGTAGGATTAAAATTAAGATTACCAGTTATTTTATCATAGTACGATATAAGAGTTGTATTATAATTGTGGTTTTGATAAACCCATTTGTTATTATAAACATCCCCCACGCTGAGATAGGAATCAAATTTTGGAGCTTGCTCTGGCATAAACAAACTTCTATCATTATCAATAGTGAAGATTTCGACATGGAAGTGATATAATCCGCCTTGCAAGAGCAGTGGTCCTCGAATATTTATGGTACCACCTGGATCAGCTATCCAAGCATTCAGAATAGGGTCTTGCTCTCCGTATATTGTGATCGGCCCTTGAGTAGGTTGTATCCTCAATGTAAGTAAACCATTATGTGCGTGAAAGAAATCGCGTAAAAGAGGTTTATCAGTTGTTGTTGATGATGACGATCCCGCAGCTCCTCTAAAGACTGATATATCATAAGTCACATGTTGGATTGTTTGGTTATTGGCTGCATCAAACAATCTAAACTGCATAAATGTATCCTGTTTACTTGTACTAACCAAAATAGGTGGACTAACCTTTACGAAAAGACTTGCCTGTCTGTTTCCCACGGTAGCAGGAGGCAAATTTTCCTGAGTTAAACCATCCGCATATGCTTTTTGTTTAGATATGAAATTGGGAACAAATGACATAAAGGACAATAATAAAATAACACATATAGAAACAGAAGTGAAAGCGAAAGTTAGATTTCGGTAATTAAAGGAGAACATTTAACTAAACACCCTGTGAAATCCCATTATTTACTAATAGAATGGATGTCAATGTAACATATACAAATTTTTTAAAACAGCACAGAGATTTGACCTTATCATATACGTTGAAATAAATCATAGTATTTTAGTAATTACATCCCGGCTTAGATAAACATGATGGTTAGACCTATATAATAGTATTGAAAAAATAGAATTGTTTATTATAAATGATGGGTTAAGAATATTTAGTCAGCGAAGTGACTACCAATGCATATTCTAATCGTTATCGCAATTTGGGACAAAGGGATTATCATTGGATGAGTTGCTAAACAATATAATATAATTATAACAAAAATCTCGAATTTGATGGTATACGAACTATAATATTTTGAAATTACGTACATCCTAACTCTTGATATGATATTTTTCAATAGATGCAGTGCCCTGCTTAAAGGTTACAACTAGCGTATCGCCTATCTTATAGGGGCAATTTGGAATACCCCGTGGTTGTTGGTCAGAACCTTCGACCACACAAGTTCCCTCCTGGTCCTTGAGGACTACTTTAGCCTCTTCAGTTATCTCTTTCCTGATTAAATCCTTAATTGGAAAGCCAAACATAGCTTGAACTGCAAAAAAACCTCCAATTATCGCAATAATGACTATAATCCCTAATTCCTTACCCGATATTCGGGAGAAGATTGATGTATCTGAATCAGAGTCGAATCCAGAATCATATCCCATAATGTAATATATACTATAAGGATTTAAAACCGTTCATATTATTGGCTTCCATCAATTGTATTTTAATGGTAATTTGACATTTGTCTTGATTTTCGCCCTCATTAAAAAGAAAGATAAACAGTGTTTATTTCATTTAGCAGATATAGCAAATGGCATAAAATTGTCTTTGATATATCTCTTCAATTTCTCTGCGTCAGTACTTGTTATCATAATATCATCATTGAATACATTCTTCTTTTTACCTTTTGATGCTCTTACCTTGATAGCATATTTATTTTCTGTTGTGGGAACTATTTCCATTCTCAGATCTGGACCCTTAGATAACATTCCTTTTACACCCTGGGCAATAAGCTTATCATTATCATCAGTATCCTCAACTTTACGTGGTTTATCAAATTCTAAATTAAATCTGTTGATTCTATCTTCTATCATAAGTTTCAATTTGTCATCTTTGTGTTCTTTCTCAATTCTGAAAATATACTGCTGTAGACCCTCTATTTCAAGGATTTGCGGGGAATTCTGATCTGAGAATGATGTAGAAGATTCCTGTGACTGTTCTTCTTCTTGTCTGTTACTTTGTAAGCTGTCCCACAACATTCCTTCTTTAGCAACAGTTATTCTGAATTTTCCTTCGTCTCCTATGATCTGAAGATGTGAGTCTACCATCCTTTGAAGCTCATCTGTAGTCATAGCTTTAACAGGACCTCTAAACCATTGGTTTGATGCTTCTTCAAAGTCCAATAAACCTCTGTAATGAACTATATAACATACCTTCGCATGCCATCTTCTAACGAGCTCAAACGCTTCGCTTACAGAGATCATTCCAGTTTGGGGGTGAGGATTGTAGCTTTGTGTACCCAAAATAGCCAGAGATGGATTCCACAACAATGTTTCATCTATATTGGGTAATGAAAGAAAGTCCCATCCGATTATTACTTTTTGATTTGCTAATTTGATTATATATATCACAGATCCGGATGGTGAGTTCTCGCCATGATAGGATGAAATTGGTATTACTGAAAATGGACCCACTTTGAAAGGTTGGTCTGGTGCTACTATCTTAAACAACACAAGACTATTATTGTTTTTATAAGATGATGAGAGCTGCGGAAATTTACCGAGAATCTGATCTCGGCATTCTGCAGTACAGTATATGTTCAGATTCCTTGAGTTGTTATTGGCTTTTTCTGCTAGGATCGGCAACTCTCCTATATGATCATCATGTGAATGCGTGATCAATATGGCATCTGGGATTACTTCTGATGATAATGATTCACATCGAAGGTCAGAAATGCCTTTTTCAATGCTTTGTACTATTCCTTGACCTACATCAACAAGAACATGAAAAATTTGATTTGTGTGCTCATAATCTGATGCTACTGCAAACAGAGAGCAGGAAGTGTTTGTCCTTATATTTTGTTGTTTTACTTCTGCTGCTCTTTCTGACTTTTCTGCAGTTCCGAGTGTTGAAATGTCTGGAAGCGTTCCATTAATTCTTACGATTAGCTGATCTTTTGTTAGTTTTTTAGCTGAAGATGCTTGAGTATTTAGCATATAAGTATTACAGAAAGGTGTTAGATAAACTTAATGGTTCGATATATGATATTCCTTGGATTTGGAATGCTTTTTTGTAATTCTTATCTAATGGCAAATAGTATAAGATATATTGCTGTGAGAACACAATAAAAACAACATCCATGATTCAGATTGTAGATCTATCTGTCTATGTACACAGTCATTGTAGGATTAAAAATTTAAATTCTACATGTTCTAACTTCGTGAGGGGATCTGTCAATATTAATACTGCTAGTCATTTTTCAGTAAATTGCTTAATGCCTTTGTATATATTTCGTAAATAATTTGTTCATCAGCATGATTGACTATTCTTTTTTCATAAGACATAGCAGTCCTTACAAGAAAAAAAGACAATCTTTCTGATATAGCGTTAATCTCTTCCGGGGTTTGTTTAAGGTGATCAGAATATGGATCTTTTTTTAATACGAGTAAAGAAATAATACTTCTTGCTCTTTCAAGACTAACAGGATAGAAATAACGAGCAATATTTTTTGGTAAGGAATCTAAATCATAAACAAAGAAGTATGCCACAGTAGAGAAAAATATCTGCAGTATTCTGTGTCTTTCTATTTCCTTCTTGACGATAGTTACTAGCTTATTTGATCTAAGTATCTTCATATGGAAATTAAGAGAAGCTCCAGACAACCCTAGTTCCTTGGCAAGGCCTGCCTGTGTCATGGGCTTTTGTCTAAGTAGATCGAGAATGGCTCTTCGCATTGGATCAATAAGTACTTTTGCAATTTTTGCTTTATCTACTACATATACTGCTCTCATGTTATCAACAATCACTCAATTATTACAATAAAGAATATTCTTGCCGGTATTATTAAGGCTTAGGCGTATTGAATCGGATAGATGCCTCTAATTATTATAGCATATTCCCACGACTCATTATCTGTAAGTGACATTCCCTGATATAGGTCGTTAATAAGATGGTGCAGCCAGGATTTATCACAACAGAAAACGCTCATCATTGGTGGTCTTGGATGTCTGATCCACTGCTAACTCTCTTGACCAGGTATTAGCCCCACGACTTTGTAGAAAACATACTTTTGAACCAGTCAAAGCTTTCTAGGAGTGTAATCTAATAGATATTGAATGAATCCAAATACGTTAAACTGGCAAATACTATGTACCGTGTTTTAACAAATTCAAGAATACCATTGTTTCTTCATAGAAAGAGCAACCATGTCTTTACTGTATGGCAGCATTTAGTAGTATTGCTCACAATAAGACAGTACGAAGGTAAGAACTATAGAATGTATGTACTTAGACTGGTTGGTTGAAACCCATTACCTCAGAATGTTTCTGCAATTGTCACGTATACCACACTATACGACATTGCAAAAGCTTGGCGCAAGAATAAACGGTACAATATTGGCTAGATAACTATTGACTCATTCATTATACTCATAGGTACTAGACACATATTTGCAGGTATAGATTCGACCGGATTCAAGTTGACACAATCATCAGAATACTACTATACTAAAAGTGCTAAACTAAGGAGAAGGAAATACACTAAATTATCGATAGGTGCCGACTTACTTCAGCAGATAATCTGTAACATAAAGATAAGACGAGCTCCAACAAGTCATGATAATATAGATTTTAAACCACTTGTAAAGAGGATTGCAAATATTATACCATTGTCTGTGGTAACGGCTGATAAAGCCTATGATAGTGAAGACAATCATCTTTTGGTAAGAGAAGAACTCTATGCATTTAGTGTGATGCCTGCAAGATATGAACACGTACCAGTATGGAGAGCACATGGTAAATATAGGAAGCAGATGAAGCGCGGCTATTCCAGATTGTTGTACAATTAGAGAAACAAGGATTAAACCATAATATCGGTCATAAAAAGATTATTTGGAGAACACATTACATCAAGACTAGTGAGAACACAAAACAGGGAATTATCATTCAGATGCATAGCCTACAATATTCACAGATTAACTAACCTTACTATAATCACATGGTTTCTACAGAGCCAGATCTGAGATATCCATATCGGCTACTATCACAAAAATTTAAGCATAAAACAGATTTCTGTGTTGGCTTGCCGCTCTTTATATTATTTTTCAAGGACATTAGTCCTCAGTGGCAAAGCCAAGTTATATCAATTCTCGAAAAAATCTTTACGGGGCAACAAGTCCCGATAGACGAAACAGTTAGAAATGTAAATATAAAGATAGGCGAGGCATCGCTAAAATCCCTTGATTTAAAATCGTTGACACAAATAGTTTTCCTTGGATTATTGCTGGTAGAATTCCTTATTAATCTAAATGGGCGAGAAGAGAGTGTAGAAT
>DATDFS010000090.1:0-17896 GCA_036522495.1 Nitrososphaeraceae archaeon
ACGATAGCTACTTGTACCGGAGTCTTACCTTCAGAGAATAGCTTGTATGCTTGTGTAGATAGAAGTCCATGTCGTGATTGTCCTTCTCTTGCTTCTTTCTCCTTCTCTTTTTTATCTATAATTCTCCCTATATCTCTGAACGACATTCCGGCTTCTCTTGCTATATCTCGGATGGGTGTACGTTGATTGTATAGGTCTAAAACAAGTTTTTCTTTTTCATCTCTCGTTAGAACCATGATATACTTGTATAAATATAAGATAAATAGAAACTAAATGCTGCTACCAACTGTTACCATATCGTTACCATTGCTACCACTTTGATACCCTCTGCTATCATCTGTTTCCACCTGTTACCATGATATTTTAGTTTGAGTTCAGAATAGAGCAGTAATATGCGTAATCCTAATGTAAATTTTCCTTGATTATATTTCCATATGTGCCTATACTATCATCTTACACTATAATACCGCTGGATTTAAAAATACGTTCTTTATTTTACATTGCTAATCCCTATAAAATAGCGGAAGTTACCTCTCCTTCTTCTAAAGTAACAGTTTCATAGCTCAAGTTATGATTTACATAGATTTGCATATTTACTCCCACAATCTAATGACACAACATTTTCATGCAGGCCTATTTGTGGAGATATTATCATACCTCCTTTGTCCCTTGAAACAATTTGCCCTACGGTCCTAATGTGTTCCTGGTTGTTGTTGCTGCTAATTCTATAGTTGTTATTTGGAATAACAGAACCTTTTCTCCATCCATACTATTTGCATTATATTATTACAGGAAAGATTCCCCAAAGCCTGATAAGTATGATCGCGATAGCAAAAATGCTTATTTCAATTTTAATATCAGGAATATTTTTGAGATCAGCTATATTTACAGTGATCCCGGCAGCTACCATGATTCCTGTAGATGGATTTCTCTTTTTTACAAATACCAATAGCAATAAAAGACTAGCAATAATATCCTCATCTATCTGTGTGTCTATGTCTATTTTATAGTTGCGTAGACAAGAATTATGAAGAGGTAGGACTTGATTATTGCCTGTATTATTAGCTGGTGGAGAAAATACTTGGATACGGTTGTTACCAGTATCAGCCACATACACATTCCCGGAAGAGTCTATGGCAACACCCTATGGATCATTGAATTGTCCATCAGTTGTACCATTTGTACCCCATTTTGTAATAAACGTACCATTGTAACAGCAGTAATAATTACGTACGATGACTCCTATGGATGATATGATCATGTAATGCCTCCTATAATTAATCAATCAATCAAATGACCCCATTTATGATAGACTCCTTGACAAAGATGGTCTTTGTGGTCATGCTCATTCCTTGTTATGTTATTTTTCATTCGTTCATAAAATATAAATAATCTATCCCATTTCTGGAAATAATGCAAAAACATAGACCTCCATTGATTCTTGTTATTTTAGCCCTAGGATTTACACTTGTATCTTTTACTATTTTCACTGGTGCACCTATCCAGATCATATCAAAGGTTCTTGCAACAAATACGACAGCAGATTCTGTCCGGTCTACTAATGGGAGTAGTATCACTCTAGGAAGCCCACAGACATATACACAGTATTATCACAATTTCTGGGCAGGCTTCAAACCAATAATAGTTAACGGAACTCATGAATTCGTAGAGTCTTCCACATCCAATAGAATTCTGAATGGCACTTTTGTTCCCCATCACTACAAAGTATTTTTGATTAATGGTACAAATGGGACATCCCATATAGTGGGCTACGGAAGTCATTCAAATGGCGATACACATTTTTTCCGGAGCATAGGGCATATGGGTGCTGACGGTACGATGAGGGTTATTGGCTCTTCAATTACCAGCAAAGGTATGGTAGGAATTGGCAAGGGCGTGATATACAAGAATGGTACTGGTATAATCAAAGAATGGTATTGGAAATAGAACTTTACACATTTTGACAAAGACTACATGCTAGATCCAACAAATTATATATTTCCACCTTTTGTTTGATGGCTGGAATAGTAGTACCACTCAACTAGACAAAATATGTGTAGGTGATACCAAGCCATCATCATGTGGATATAATATGATATTTTTCTCCATACTTAGATCAATGTGTCGGGATATGACTGGCTTGCCATCAATGATTTGCAAAAATACATTTTTGTTATCCAAAACGATTTCCTCTGCAAGCGGAATATTTTGGCTATATTTGTAAACTGTATGTTCCTTTACATTGCTATCATATTCTTGCCCTTCTGTATCAAATGTCATGTTATTGATTTTCCCCTTGTTGATCTAATCTTTTCTCAAAATCTTTTGGAGTAGGATAATATAGCTTCCCTGGATGTTCTGCATCTATGTGATTAACGCGTTCCTTGTCATCTAAGCAAAGTTGATCACAATAGAAGCATTTGAATCCCTTAATTGATTCAGTGGTGGTATTTTGGCTTTTGTCGTTTTTATCATTGGACTTGTCAACGCCGATGACTGATGACTCTGAGAGCTCTGACGGCTTTATGAGAGCAATGGTGGTATCAGCTGCCTTCCCTTGTAAGAAGTTGGCATCCAGGTGTGGCGTTCTGGTCATCCTGAGCATAAGCCTTAGCTGAATTCGTCTTTGAATAACAAGGAGATGCGGCAGGTCTGCCGCATACCCATTATTACATCTATTATAGATATCTACATGTCTAAGTCATGGTTTCCGCATTTCCAACCATGAGAAGGCCTTCTTTGACATGGTTGTTACCTATGACAGTTGGAGCAAACATTGTGACTAGCTCAGCTATCACATTTTCCTTCTCGTTCTATCGACGACTTCCAAATTTTTATTCCTTCAATGTCCTCGGAGGGATTAGTGCCGATATCGGTGCTAAAAGTGGATTTACTTATTTAGAATAACAATAGGCTAGCTTTAAAGTTTTCTATTTCCAGTTACTGATATCTAATCAGAAGTGCTACTATAATAATATAGGACCTGAGAGTCAAGACTGATTTGAACCCAGAGGCGTATACTATTATGTAGTAATTGATTTCACTACTATAAAAAACTGAGGTCTGATGAATGATGGTGGTACCTGTCAATTTATTCAATCATCATCGTAACCATACATAGTTTTAGTAACGGTAGGAGTTTACTTCACGTACCGCTTGTGGTATTCCCTTCTTTAGGTCATCAAGGCTCATTACCGGATGCAACTCTACATGAGCACCCATTCCACTAAACAGCGGTTCAGTCAAGACGGGTATCTGGTCTGTACTCTGTATGTCAACAATAAATGCAGCCACCCTATTGCCACCCGCTTCAAAGAAATATGCTGCTTCAGCCTTGACTTTATTCGTGTATTCTTCAAGTTTCTTTAGAAAGTTTGGGTCCTGTACCATTTTGTTTCCGTCTTCTGTAGGAATCTTTGCATGTATTAAGAATCTCATCTTTCACAAGCAAAAGGTTCATTATATTTATGGATGTTGCCACCAATTGATTAGCCTGGAATGGTCTGCGTAATCAGTAGCAGTATCGGCGGTACAGAATGTCAATACAGACAATAGAGCATTACAAAATTACAAGATAGGATATATGGATGGTTGTGCTCGCACAGTTGTGCTAGTTTTCTGAACCTATTATGCGATAAATTGGTTGTTGTTGGCAAACAGGATAGACAAGATGATGATGATGAAGAATTAGCATTAAAGTATGTACATACTAAAGAAACAGAACGATAGCATAATTAGAAAACAGTGAGATCTTTGCTATGGAAGGTTTGTATGCATGTCCAGTTACATAAGATCTAGCAGGATTTTAGTATCATCTTGCAATGTCCTAACATGGATTTGTGCTCAGTCGAGAAACTTATAGGAACTACATCCATGCTAAATTCATGATTTCGCTTCCTGCTCTTTGCTTCCCTTATTATTTCCTCATATTCTCTACTTATTCTTTATCAATTCTTGGCTTACTTCTGTTTTATTTATTTCTTTTATTTGCAACTCTATTTGCTAATTTTCGGTTTACGCTAATAGCTTATGAACATAATGCTAAAAGTAAGAGTAGCAGCTAATATGATATAATTATAGATCACAAATTCCTAGAATAGCTTACAATAACTTAATACTCAAAACTCGTGATGATATAGTATGCTAGGCGCAGAGTTAGGACAAGAAGTTGGCCGTATTACTGGTCAGAGGGTACTCGATGCTGAAGGGCCTAAAATAGAAAGCACTTTCTCCGCTGAAGGAACATACAGAACTATAGCAGTTACTGACTTGGGAACATATTTGACTATTCCAAGATCAGCTGGAGCATTGTATGGACAAGGACAAGGTGTTTTAACAACTGCAGATGGTCAAATTGCAACATGGGTTGCACAAGGCCTTGGACGCTTTACTGCTCCACGTGTAATAAGGTTTCGTGGCTCAGTAATATATCATACTGATTCAAGTGGAACCCTTGCTTTTATTAACAATATTGTTGCCGTCTTTGAATATGAAGTAAATGAAATTGGCAATACTTCTGCCAGAAATTGGGAATTGGAATATTAGTTAATTGAGCTTTGGGGATAAACCTAGCTCTATTTTTGTATTATAACACTCTAATATCTAGAGCTGTTGAATGACTGACGTGTTGCTACATATGTGATTCCTGCTTAAGCTCCTCTATTGACTTGGATTAGATTCTGTTATCTGTTTAATTACCTTATTATCGATCACGGATTGGATTTTGGAAAATCCTGATACCAAGAATTTTCTAGTCGGATATTTTGGAGCAAGTACTGGAACAGTCCAAAGGCAAGCTAACAATAACAATAATTATATATTTGCTATAGTCTCTAGAAGTGGAAGACCTGACCTGGCTGGGCTTGATTATCTTTCTCAAGTAAAAGCTCCTACACTTTTCGTTGTAGGTGGAAATGATAGTAAAAAGGTCATTGACCTGAATAAGATGCATTAAAGCAATTAGGCTCTGAAAAGAAAAACTGTTAACAGTTCCAAATGCTACCCATCTATTTGAAGAACCAGGAACTTTAGGAGAAGTTGCAAGAGTTGCAAGTGGTTGGTTCAGATGCTTTTATCTATCATCGACTCCGCATTAATCTTGAGATCTTTAACAAATTCAGTTTGGCACAGATGGCAAACCTCTCCAGGTGTAAGAAGCAGCAGTAACAGCAACATCTGCAATGAAACCAATAATGGCAAGACAACAATACATAGTAAGATGTTGAGAGCGCATAATAAACATGAATTATCAAAGACAATATCTCTGGCTGAAAAGGATGTCAAGGAAAGTAATGTGATAAAAGTAACAACGAATGAGATTGAGCCATGCAATAATAACGAGATGAAATTGTACATAGCACGGCTTTAGATGTTCGTTTATAGCGTCAATAGTCACTTTCTTATTTTCTAATATATTATTAGCCTCTTTGATCTCGATCAATCTTTTATCTCTCTTCTAGTTTTTCCTTGATGTATGCTGCGATCAGATTAAGCGGAATTGATTCCTTTAAGTAATTTTCTGCTGCTCTTCTCTGAATCGGCGAAGTTCCTCAGGGTATAGGACTTCTACAATGCTTTTCTGTGCAGGATATCCATGGGCCTCGGGGTGCAAATAGTAATCTCGCTCATTTGCTAATTTGTCTTGTTCTACCACTAGTGGATTTGCTTGCGCTAAAGCGTCGTGGCGTATACCAGTTACTTGCCAACAGACTTTCATACCTGAAGAGCCGCCGGCAATTTTAAAACACTGGTTCTCAATTTCCTCTGCGATATGCAGGTTTGGTCCAGGAGTACCGATGGGGGTAAGTTGATAGCGAAAATCCTTGTTAAGGGCCTCAAACCAGGCTGCTAGAACCACAACTGCCTCACCCTTATCATCAAGAACAACAACCCCATCATAAACATTTTTCATGTCAGGGGACTCAACAGATGAGTGATTGAGATATTTGTTCGAGGGATCAAGAGGATGATCAATTTTGAAGCTTTTAGTGCTAGCAGTTAGATTACCATTGATTTTGACGTCGCCATAAAACAAACCAGCATAAAGGGCCCCGAGCCAAATTCCAGCAGCACCGTTACTAAAGGAAATAAGGGCGTCGCTATCATTAAGACCCCAGACACGAACACCAATTCCACCTGCTCTGTTACTTATTCCAAAGAGGCCTGCATCTGTGTCAGTTGTGCCGCGCACACCAGTTCCACTGGTACTCTGGCCAATCACACCATAGCCGCCAATCGACTCGCCAGCCACTCCATTGCCGCTGTTACTTTGGCCAGCCACACCATCACCGAAGACTCCTCTGCCATTCACACCAGCAGCGGTATCGCTGCTGCCATAGACACCAAAGCTACTGTCGCTTTCGCCATATACACCCATGGACCTGGTGCTTTTGCCATATACACCGGCCCGGAACTCGCTTTTGCCAAACACACCAAGAGCGCCATCATCGCCACTTTCATTGCTGCCGCCTTTGCCAAACACACCTACGTTGGCAGGATCGACGTTGGGATCAAACACAGCATTTCCGGTTAACCCTCTCACGCCGGTGGTGTTTATGGTGCCATGGCCACGCACACCATAGCCTACGCCATCGTCATCTCCGTTTACGTGTCCCATATCAATAGTCCTCCTCCCAAATACATGATTTTATGAGCTGTGCGTCCGACTTATGTATCAGAAGATCCTTTGCATTTTCCATAAGGTTAGGTTACGGGAATGTGATTATTTAACCAGTTCGTCAGTTTATACATATAATAATTGTCATAGATTAACTGAACATGGCATATGTCAGTTGATACAATCTGTCTTTTTTCTTGCGTTTATCTTTAGATTTTAATCGCTAATAGTCTGTGGTGAGGGTGATCAATAATGAGTACTAGCTGCAGCGAAAATAGAAGCGGAATATTGAGAACAATTCCTCAAAAACGAGAGTATCCTGATCCACGAACACTTCCAGCACAGCCCTCCTGGCAATAACCTATACAGCAGCTGACACTCTGAGAATTAATTCCAGGAAAATATGTCTCTGCTACAACCAGAATAGTATATTTGAAAACAGCCGAGACATGACAGAAATACATTTGCCTATCCACCAAGCATGTGCTTTTTTGCTGCATGGCTTGAGGCCCATTCTGGGATTCACATTCCTATGTTACTACTACTGCCGCTACCAGTAATATGACTTCATTGAGTACAAATACAGGTTCTAACTCTTCCTCTAACAAAAACCGATGATTTAGGAATTTTTTAGAGGTGTTTATATATAGATTAGACTGTAGCTGGTCCATTAGAACGGTAGTAGAATCGATAACTGCCCTATTTCAAATAGATCAGGTTTTAGTAATACTGGGTCTTGATGGAGTGTTGTTGATTGATGTCTTTGGTTTACTTTCTATATCCCGTTCCATATAATAACAGATAATATGATAACCTATAATTAACTACGAGCCGAACCTCTCTTATAGTTCAGTTCCTAACAATAACTGCATTTTTGAATCTATTTTTAACACGCCCTAATGCGAACGACTTTACCATCTTGCTGAATCCGTGATAGTATGTAACGTTATCAAAGGTATCAGGTTGATAATCGCGGTATCATGGTAACAAAAGCTAAATTCAAGTACGTTCTATCTAATAGTAACAACTAAAGACCTATACTAGCATGTCAAACAATAACGATACCAATGATTATCGCGAAAGAAAGGACGTGTTTTAGATCTATATGATCAGGATAAAAGCACTCGCGAGATTGCAAAGGAGCTGAGAATGTCTCTTAGGGATATTGGCTTTATTCTAAAAAAGGGTCAAGTGAACCAAGGGATTGTAACAATAATGGATAATGGCAATAACAGCAGTGGCGAATCGCCTAATGAGAAAGCTACCCAGGATTACAAACTCTTTAGTGAAGGTAAGACTCCTGTAGATGTGGCTGTACGGTTAGGTCTTTCTGAAAAGGAAGCAACATGATACTACAGAGTACTGGACGCTAAAGGGCCTAAAGGGCCTAAACGAATTACATTCTATATATAAAGAACCACAGGGTGATCTTTCCCTTGTCTTAAAGCTATACAGACTACTAAAGAGAGAAGGAGTAAGAACTAAGGATTTGGAGTGGTTGTTCACATGGTAAATACTGGTATGTATAAAATCCCAGAGATTCAAAAGCAGTATGCCAAAATAAAGGACGAGCTAGAAGCCATTGACTACAAAAAGACAATGGCAAAATATCAAATAAACAATATGAACAATCAGATCACATACCTAAATAAAATTAGATATAGCAAAAGAAACGAGATAGCATATTTGAAGATTGGACTCCAAGAGTTAGAAGGGTATGCTCATGGACTAATAGTAACGGCCAACAACAACAAAAACTCAATGAAACCTATAGCTGAATGCGCCTCTAATAAGAAACAAGAGCGACTACAACATGAGGAGTATATATTAGGTTGATATCAAACTACTACCAATCAAAGCCAATCCCGACATAGTGAGCAGATTCTTGATTAATAACCTGATGAGAAATGGAGTTGGGGAATTGAAGAACCAGCCTTTGTAGATGGCGTTTAACGTGAAGGGAAAGAGATTGATTGAGTTCCGACCACATTCGTGATGAACACATAAAAACAAATAGAGAATACTATTTTAATTAAATTATTTGTTTACCTAGTAAAGATACAGTGAGGAAGTGTAGATATTCTGGATATCCTGGAATTAGAACAACAATCATTATAACGACAACCAAGAGAAAAACCACCACAAGAAAACGAACAAGAACAGCAGCAATAACAAGAACCAGAAACGTTTAACAAAACGTTCTAATTGATACCTGATTAATTTGACTTTCAGTTTCAAAGAACTTCCGAGACGCCATAAGGAGGATAAATGCTCATCTTCTATCATTTTTATCATTTTATTATAGTCAGCCTTATTTAAGAAATCTTACACGATGTGTTGAATGAACTATAGAATCCTGAAATATAGGAACCCTGCATATAATGCAGGCTCGGAGGGATTTGAGCTTTGCTGGTAGGAGGGTCCATCTACTTTTTGCCATCTTATCTGCATATCATCATCATAGCATAGTATACAAAGTCAGCTGTAACAAATCGATCAACTGACGGTGGGTATTTGTTGAGGTATTCAATCCAATCGAAGGTTCTTTTGGTCCGGCTTCAATGGATTGAAGGGCTAGCCTATACTGTTCCTACATTCTGAAATGTGTTATTCTTGTCATAGTCGATGGTGAATTGAATAAGAGAGTCGATTTCCCTTACATATTTTTTCATTATTGAGCTAGTACCATTTCTCATACTAACCGAGCTACTTCAGATATTGCCTCATTGTGTAAAGTAAATACTTTGTAAAGTAAATTTATTGGATTGATGTTTAAAGCATCTTTGTTTTATGGCAGGGATCATAATCAATTGATGGATCTACTTTCATTAACGTGAAATCCCCTGAAAATGAGTTATAGAGAGCCTATTTAATATACACAAGCACATAGTGTATATTAAATAACGATTCAAGTGCAAGATCAAGAGTGCTATACTGTACTCCATAAGTCAAAACAAACTCAAGAGTACTGAAAGATGATGTCCTGATCTTCAAATCTCTTATTATGAAATTACAGAAGGGAACGATCCAAAGATAAATTGTCAAAATGATGTGCAGTTATACAACGATATATTTTATGGTACATAGCTATAGTGAGATCGTTTTATCTTCTCATTTAATAAAAATAACAATCAGTTTTTATTGATACTACTTCCGTATGATTAACATTAAAAATAGCATAATTATAAGATACTGCTGCAATGGTCACAAATAACATACAAAGAGCTTTAGTTCTTCAAGGAGGAGGTTCACTTGGTGCTTATGAGGCAGGAGTTTATAATGCATTATATTACTGGATAAATAAGGAAACTAATACTAGTGGGCAAAGTAATAACATATTTGATATAATAGCAGGTACTTCCATAGGTGCAATAAATGCTGCATTTCTCGTAAGTTATGTAACAAAAAAGAGGAAAGAAGAAAACAAGAATATTAAAGAAAGTTGGGAAGGTTCTGCAGAAGAACTTGAAGAATTTTGGAAATCGCAATTAGCTTCAAATATTGATTTAAGTAGATGGTGGCCTTTTTCTTGGGATGATAAATCATGGACTTATGCATGGAATATACTAAACAAGAACAACCCTGATATTGCTACAGGAGAGGCTGCAAGAAGATATTATTCTGCAAAACAATTCATAATAAATGGAGCTCCAAATGTGTTTTTACCCAATCTGCCACCAAAAATTGATTTGAAGTTCTTTGACAACGTTATCATACCAAACATTTGGTATCGCTATGATAACAGCAGATTAAAAGGAACTATAAACAGATCTATAAAGTTTCCAATAGCAACGAGCCTTGACAATAAAGAGCCAAGACTTCTTGCAATAAGTGTAGACGTTGAGGAAGGAGAAACAGTAACCTTTGATAGTTATATAAAAGAAAAAGGGAGTTCTATTAGAAAATCAGAATACGGTGACTACAAAGCTGAACATAACGGAAAGAAACGCACCTACGAACGTACAATAAGATATGATAAAGGAATCATGCCAGAACATATAATGGCAAGTGCCTCTGTGCCGGAACATTATGATTATACCCTAGTTCCAAAAGAATATGATTATACTACTAAGACCGAAAAAGAAGAAAACGCAATAGATATGCAAAAAAATTACAGTAGATTTTGGGATGGTGGTGTACTAAGTAATACTCCTTTAAGAGAATTAATACAATCACATCAGGATTATTGGAAACTCGTAGAAAATGTCGCAGATAGTAATGAGAGTATCCCTGATTTAGAAGTCTATATAGTTGATGTATGGCCCTCGCTAGACGATTATCCAGTTCCTTTGGATTTGGATGGCATAAGAGATAGAAAGAACGACTTGATATATCAAGATAAGACACCATATGATGAAAAAGTAGCCAATATTGTGTCAGATTATTATAATTTCACTAACGTATTAATGGATCTAGCAAAAAAGAAAGGTGCAACTGAGACAGAGATAGATGCAATTTTAGATATGCAATCAAAAAGTAGCCATCGTAATGGAGAACGGAGAACATATCGCGATCTTGTAGATAAGAGATTTGATATAACTAAAGTAATAAGGATAGAGCGTAGTGCTGATAAAAATGATATTGCAAATAAATGGTGTGATTTTTCGCTAGGGACTATATCAAATTTGTTCGACCAGGGAGTAGAAGATGCATTGAAAACTCTTAAAGAAAGTAAAGATATCTAAAAATATCCATGCTGCATATAATGAACTTGATTTGTTTATTAGCAATGTTAAGAAGCAAAATGCAAACCATAAACTTATACAATCAGCTGAAAAAAGTTAAAACAACGTTACAGAACCCAAAGGAGAAATTAGCATAGATAAGGCATATGCTCCTTTAAGATAATCTTCCCTTTATAATGTGATTATAATATAATGATATGAAAACTGCACAGGTTCAAATTCGGAGGGATGTGAATCAAATTTGACATTATTTTGAGGCCCCGAATAAAAGCAAAGCCGTTATAGATCTATATAAAGAATGACATCGGTGCGGGTTCGGTGGGATGCGATACACTAGTGTATGTAATCCACCTGTCTCTATATCCATTGGATTAGCACAGCAAATAGTTACAGCAATGGGCTGGCTCTACATATTGGACAAAGAAAGATTCAGAGAAAGCAGAGATATTTCGTAAGGCTAAGTCATATCTAACGTTTCTAAATATCCATCAGTTAGAAAGACAAGGGGCAGATATACAGACTAAGGTAGGAGAGCTAGAAGAATTGAACCAATCGTTAAGGCAGCGTGACAAGATAAAAGACGATGCCATAGCACAATTATCAGATCAACTTATGGTTTTAACAACAAGAATGCAGGAACTTGGGAGGAAACAGCAGGTTTAGCATGCTAAGCTTTAATTTTAAATGCCATTGAAGACTGTCTTAAAAGAGCAAGAATTGAAAATAGACAGATAACATAATTTTAAGTAAGACCTCATTCTCCTCTCCCTGATCCAACGATGTATGAACAAGCAAAGTACCAGAACTTTATCGAAACATTTCTTGGTGCTAAAAGGATGATTGATGCAATTACTCCAAATTCATCTTTTCTTCCACTTTGTCATGAATTCTTTTAAGAAGCTCCTCTGGTTTTGATTTTCCCAAGAATTGATGATTCTCTTTTAATTCACTAGCAATAGATTCACCTAGACAAACTTTTGATAATTTAGCCCTTATCTGAGTCTTCTTCTGATAGGCTTTGCTTAAAACCTCAAATGCGTCTAAAGGCTGTGATTTCAAATCCTGTTCAATGGTTGTAATCTCAGAATTATTCAACGAGTGACCTTCCGAATCCAGAATCGTGCTAAGTGCTTTAACCAAAATTTCCCTATTAAAAGAACCTTCAAAGTTGTTTGGTAATTCAATATAATTATTCTGATTTAAGCAGTGTTTTATATCCTGCAACTCTCCTTGGTTTGCAGCATGGTTATCGAATAAAGCATAAACTTCAGTTGTAGTGTCTTTGAGTAACTCGATAATATTTTTTATCCGTATCATGTTTCCGTAGCCCTCTGAATTTACTAACCTTATGCCATCGTTAACTATATCGATACCTAAATTACTGGCTAGCAATGGAAGTGTTTTATATTCAGAGTGTCCTTCAACAAAAAACACGGCATTATAGCCAAAGAGATCTGTATTCACATAACCTAAGACTTCTTTTATTTCATTCATTTCATCTCTTCCTAATTCTTTGATTATAGTGTTAAAATCAACCTTTTCCACCAAGTGTGGTTTTATTATATTTTCTTGATAACGGGAAAAGATAGCCGAATGAGTAGTTATGAAAAACTGGTTAGTTTTTGACCTTTTGATAAAGACCTGTAATAATTTTCGTTGTAAGAGAGGATGTAAATGGGCTTCGGGCTCTTCTATAAAAAAGACAGTACCGTCAGCATATCCCTCGAAAAATTGAGGATACATGGCAAATATTTGCTGAAAACCTGAACCTAAATTAGCTAACGTGACTGAGATATCCTTTGAGTCACTAATGTAAGATGTTGACTTGCCATCTTTTTCCTCGACATTAATATCGTATACTCCGGAGAATCTGCACATTTCTTCCACTAGCTTGTTTGAAACTTTCCTGTTGCTAGAGAGCTGATCCCGTAGGTTTTTCTCTCTTTTGCTAATATCGATTAGTCTATCAGCCGATATGAAAATCCAACTTTCAATGTATTTCTTAATCTCATTGTATATTCTTATTCCTGGGTTGTCCTCTTTATCTGACCAGAGAAAAGGCATGTACTTAATTGAAGTGATTTGGGTAAGCATTCCCTCAGAGGCAGTTGTCGATATATTGCTCCTTTCGTCAAACAGAAATTCGTTGACCAGTTCCTTATGCTGTTCATAGAACTTTGTACCTTCCTTCTTAATTACGAGAATTACTTTGCCATTTTTTCTGAGAAAGAACCTTTCTTTATCAAACATACCTTCTGCAGTGTAGACTATTAAATGATCTATTTCTAGGGGATAATGAGAAAAGTTTTCATCCTCAAACTTGTACTTAATTGAAATGGTACATGGTTGGTTGCTAGTTAGTTGATGATATTTATTCTTTATACTATCAAACTTACTATGATGTTCTTTTGAGTCAAAGAGTAATTCTCTGTAGAAAGAAAGCGCCCTAATGGAATTCGATTTTCCTGCATTATTAGGCCCTACCAAAACAGAAACAGGATAAATATCCTTGACTAGAATAGGTTTCTGAAAACTTAGGAAATTCTGTATACTGACAGAAGAGATCTGTATCAATTGGTCATAGCTACCGCGTTGTTATGCGTATAAATTTACCTAAATAGACTGGTTATATCTGCATCAATCTATAGGAACAAGATTGAGATGGGGCCATAGGGATTTTTCAATATTACTGCAAATACCATCTTCCAACAATGCAAGGGCAGTTAATTGTGACTACATAGAAATAGACTAATTACACTTTCCTTAATTATCAAGAACCTATTTCTATACTGAGAAATAGTAGCAAGAATAATGTCAAGAAATAATATAAGTGGTATCCTGTAGCAGGCTCTGCGGGAGATTTGATCGGAATTGTTACAAAAGGCGATATAGTCAGAGTGGTATAGGAGAGTGATTAAAAATCCATATTATTCTCAACTAAGGTGCATTTTGCATATGTAATATAGAATATTCAATAAAGTTATTCTTCGCTATATTGTTTCATTAGTAGGATGACCCAACTCCTTTGTACAGCCTTTACTGGATGGTATGAAATAAGCATCTTCGTACCATTAAATGGCTCGACTATAGACTGTCTGAGAAATCTTACATACCTGGAAGTATTAAACTAAAACTCTTGATAATGATCGATATTTATCTAGTGATTCATTCTTGGAATATTCTTCTTTGCTTTCCTATCATTTTGGTGAGGTCTGCAAGATATCAAATACACGCTTGATTATTTCGTCTAATGCTGAAAGACATGCCTGGTATTGTTCTGGGAAATGCTCTGTCACATACTCATTAATCCAGTGGACGTAGAAGAGGATGTGACTAGACTAATCTCTATACATCAAGAATATCATAAAACTGGTCAAGAGTATAATTAGCATTGTTCCAGAAATTCGTTTTAGCCGCCGTTATATATCGATACCTCCGCAAATTTGGATTTGGCACTAACTAAGTATTATACCTGAGAACATTTACAACAAACAAAAGATTGTAGTTGCTGACATAAGTTTTCTTTTCATGTGTATTATATACTATATTTGCATCATTTGATCTCTACTGTTGTTCCCTCCTCGTCTTCTAACTTCGTAGGGTTTTTCTTTGGCAGATCAATATGCAGTACTCCGTTGCTCATTTTGGCAGTAACTTTAGAGGATACTATTTCCTCGGGGATTGGAATCTTACGATAGAATGAGTTATACGAACGTTCATTATATACAAATCTCTTTCTCTTATCTTCTGATTCTTCTTCTTTTAATTGTTCGCCAGAGATTTCAAGTGAGTCTTCAGTTGCTTTTACTTTTAACTTTTCTTTTTCTATTCCAGGTACCTCTACTTTTAACTCATATCTATCTTCTTTCTCGATCATGTCAAAAATCGGCATTCTTACCGTAACTTGATCCTGAATATCTTCAGTTGTTGGTAGAGATGGAAAGCGCCAATCCCATAAAGACGACGATGACGACCAAGGCATCATCATATCCTCAATATCTGTTCTAAAGGTATCAAAAATATCGTCCATGCGTCTAGTCTGCAAAGATCTCTGAGATTCTATTGCTTTTTCTCTATCAGTGCCAACTCTGCTACCACTCTTCCTCTCACTAATACCTCTTCTTTTAAAGTCCTGAAGGCCAGGTTTATACGCACTTACACCATCTCTTACTTTTCTAATATTTGCCTTAGATTTTTTAGATGATGATGACATATGTTTATACCAATTATTAATGGGAAATGGCAATATATGAATTTTAAAATAACGGATGAATTTATAATGCCAATTATATTTTTACATGTACCAAAGAATGTTCTAAACTCCTATATTTTTGTATATCCTGCCTAAGCAGCTTAGAGATGGTAGTATGCAGCATACTACTATCGGATGCAAAGAACCCTACAGTCAACTTTCTGACATATAATCCTACAATGCATTGCAAAGAAAACGTACTAGTCATATAGCCAAATATTTTGTTATTAACTGCAGGCAAGCATGTGGAGATTGGGGGTTGGACTCAATTCCATCCATTCTTTTTGCTTGCATGCTTTGTCACACAGTAAAAGCTAAAGCTTTGTCTTATAAAAGTAACATAACTATTAGATGAAGATCGATTATTTTATTTGGTCATTTAGTAGCAGAGTTAAATGAAGAAGGATACGATGAGAGTATAGAAGTAGTAGTACGAGTATGAGTAAGCCCAGAATGAGATTCAAGCCATGAATAAAGGTCTGCTAAAGCATAGTCTTCGATAGGTCCAGATGGTAAGACCAAACCATACATACTAGATCCAGGAAGGTATCCGATTGCAGGTGATAAATCATGACCAAGCCCTGGGTAAGTAATCAATGTGTGGTCAGGATGATTTACGTCTGTCAGTCTTTGTTGTAGGAGAAACGCTTGCTGAACTGGAGCCTTTGTATCATTTTCTCCTTGGAGAATCAAAATCCCTGTAGACCTAGAAACATTGCCAATCATGCCTAATGTAGTATCCAAATTGAAGTGTGACCTCCACCATATAGGACATCCCTCAATGTCACAACTTGCATTCTTAGCGGTAATAGATGCAATTCTTTTGAGCAGAAGAGGTTTAAGATCTTTATCGATACTGATGTAATTCTGTTTAATACTACTGTTGTTGTTATTGTTACTGGCGTTTTTAATGCTTTGAAGGTGTTGAGCGCCGATTACAACTTTGCCAGTGAATAGTGGTTTGACTGTAGTGGGAGTCACTGGGGTAGTAGTAATAGCTTGAAAGATAAAATCCTTAAATGCTTCTTGTATTGATATTGTTCCATTATGGTTATGGTCTAGTACCTTTTGAGCATAAAGCATTGGCAAGCTTACATACTGGAAATACGCAATATCACGAAGATTCTGTGCCACTGCACTCATAAGCACTATATTTTTTACTTTTGTTGCATTATCAACTGCAATCCTTGGAGCAATTATCGTACCTTCGCTGTGACCTATTATCGATATCTCCTTTGTACCATTAACTTCTGGCTGCGCAATGAGAACACTCAAGGCTTTCCCTGCGTCATGAATGAAATCATTGATTGTAGCATTTCCCCATAAGTTCTTATCTGCAATAGTAAAGTTTCCACCCACTCCTCTCTTGTCGTATCGAAGTACTGCAAATCCTCTTTCTGAAAGGTATTTAGCTATCTGCAAAAGTGGTTGAGGTGGTGGGGGTTTATTTTTAAGAACAAATCCTAAGGTTTCATTCTTATCAGTAGGACCAGTTCCTTGAATTAGAAGGACACCTGGAAACGGTCCTTTTCCAATAGCAGGAAGAGTTAATTGAGCATTAGTCTTTACTCCATTCCCTAAGTCTATAACTAGATTTCTATATTTTATTGTCTGTATATTTGGTTGGGCTAACACTTGGTCTTGTTGTTTGAAAATACTAGTGGATAAACAGGATAATACAAGTGTAGCTATCAATAATAATCCCAGAGATAGCATCACAGTTTTTGTTCTATACAACTTGCGATACTGCTAATGTGATGCTTGTATTTGAGCTTTAGATAATATAGAGATGCTACTACTGTGTATACTGTTCAAAGCCCCAACTCCCGTCGACTATCATATTTTGTCATAATCCATGGCGGTTAGCCAACAACTAGTAATAGTGAAAGATGTGAAACACGTACTGTAATGGACAAGATAACAAATGAGAAAGTCAGAGTTAAAGGGGATACTGGAGAAGAAGAAGTATAATCCGCAATATAAGAAGGAAACCTCTTTTCTTTTGTATATATAATTTTATGAACGTGGAAGCAACTGAAGGAATCTTCCATATCCTTCTATGATCAGATTATACTTCAGGAATGGCTAAAAGAAGCTTCTAGGTCAAACGAATGGATCGTACACTACCATAAAATACTGATAGGCTGCTATCTACTCAGACGATCCTGAAAATCCTCTGGGGTTGGATAATATAACTTACCTGGATGTTCATTGTCGATGTGTTGAACTCGGTCATTATTAGATGGACAAACCTGGCTGCAATAGAAGCATTTGAAATCTAAATGTAAGGCTCCTTGCTCTTGCTCTTCCGAAGCGTCAGTTGTTAATGTTGATATTGGTGTT
>DATDFS010000091.1:0-12859 GCA_036522495.1 Nitrososphaeraceae archaeon
CTAGTTAACGTGCTATTAAACAATTTTTTAACAGTCATTTGAGATATGCGAGCAACTTACATGATATGCTACAATAATTTGATAATTTATGTGTGTCCTTAGCCTCGAAATGTTCCCAACAATATGCTTGCCTTCTCTTGGACCTTTCACATCACATGAGTTGGATAATACCATAATCAAATAATGCATTAACTTATAACCATGCCCCAATTATCTGCAACTTGCAATGACAAAGGAAACGAGATAACATATCTACACGCTGAATTCAGCAATTAGAAGGATATCTTTTCCGAGTTAAGGAATCGCAGTCAACAAAAACTTGAAAATGAATCCTAAAGCTAAATAAAGACTGATAATCATCAAGAGGTCTATAAACATGTCAATAACCTGCTATTTATCAGATTATTATGAAATAAATCATCTTATCACAATTCATTTTGATATAAAATACAATTACGTCCTTGATTTTATGAATAAATTTGTGGACAATTCCTATATATATCTACAAATAATAAATATCAAAAAATGTATCCATAAATGGCTACACCAAATACAAGTTCTACTGATAAGCAAAGAGCAAAGATTTTAGTTGTCGATGATGATCATGATGTTGCCATAACTCTCAAGGCCATCTTGGAGGGGGAAGAAGAAAGTAGTAAAGAATTTGAATTAGATGTTTTCAACGACCCTGAACTGGCCTTGTCACATTTTAAGGCAGGCTGGTATGATTTGTTATTACTTGATATTTTAATGCCTAAAATGAACGGCTTTGAATTATATCAGCAATTGAAAAATATAGATGATAAAGTAAAAGTATGTTTTATCACCGCATATGAGATATATTATCGCGCTCTAAGGGATTTGTTTCCTACGATACAAGTTGATTGTTTTATTGCAAAACCAATTGGAAAGAAGGAGCTGGTAAGCAGGATAAAATCAGAACTGAAGAGTTGATCTATGATGCTGTTAATAATAACTTACACATATACTACTCATACTGACTCTGCCACAGTCTTTACTTTTAGCAATGCTTGCATGTCCTAGGAGTGGAATCGGATGCACTTACCATTTGACGAAGGACTCTGGTTTGAATGGGTGGCGTTTCATCCTCAAACTGGATTATATTCTGGCTGATGCTTCACATTAACTTCATACCCTTTTCACATAGTAAAGAGAAAACTATGATGTGATAGGAAGCTTGGGAGCTTTCTCTTGTATATATTGCAGAGACTGGTTTCTGGAAAAGTGTGAACACACTAACAGGGTAAATAATAAGAAAGAAAAACTCACTGATGACTTGGAAGTCAGTATTAAAGATGCAAAAATTTGCTGTCTGTATACACATGTATATTATACAGAATTTGGGTGAAATCTGGAAATATCAATTATCGAATTATGCTCCGGTATAGACAGAAGGACGGATGGATAGAATTGGTAGCAATTTGGAAAAAAGTATTAATAAAAAGTCACTAAAAACATGTACATATCCATGATAACATCAACAAATATCTTGGTTCTTATAAAACAGGGAGGATTTTGGATAAATAAACATAACGATATACGTACTTTACTAGTAGCAATTGCATTAACCGTTCTATTTTGAAGACCTGTTTCGTCATTCATATAACTAACTCGAAGGTGGCAGCTAATGTGGATTAGCTATAGTAAATAAAGATATATCTTGTTTGAGGAATGAAGCAAAAAAAGGCCTGAAAATCTTTAGTTTTAACTTTATATTTCTCTAATTCACCAAAAGTAATTTTCAATGAGACTTCTGCACCATCGTATCCTGCTACCTGCGATTTTGGTAAATTGTATTCTTGGCGGTCTCCTTCACTTGTAATCACTACTGTATTCCCTTCTATGGCATCCACATTTCCAGCATCCTGACCGTCTTTGGATCTTACGTTCTTATGAACAATGGCGTCCCAATTAACTACTGCGTCTTCTGACATTTTGTAACGTATAATTGTAATGAAACCGGGTATATTAAGGGGCTGTTACCAATTTGTAACTTTCTGAGTTAATATCACACTAATTTATCATAAATTAATGGAAAACAAAAAAGTCTTTTGGGGGAGGAAAGACTTTGTTCAAGTGAAAGATGTAAATGCAAGGACGAGGAGGTATGTAGAAGCAGGCAAACGGAAAAATGGAATACATATAAAAAATCAGACCAGACCAGAACCGCATTATAGATAATGATGATGTTGATGATGCCTACCTAATTAGAGAATTAAATGGTAGGCTAAAATAATGAAAGGAATTGAATTTGTATTTCTATCAATTGGAGGGGTATCAAGGCCTTAACATTTTTTGCATTTTTGAAATAATTACATTAGCCAATTATTTACTACCTGTTCATGAGCTTGATTTTTTGGTTGTATATTAACTCAAAACTGTCTACGTAACTCGCTTCTAACGATTTTAATGGTTAAGAATACTTTTATTTATCAATGAATGGTAGGATAGAAAAAACATTGGTCATCACAAAATTCTCAAAGATACTGGTAGCTGTGGATGGCTCTGAATCATCAATGGACGCGGCAGACTTTGCAATTTCGATAGCAAAAAAGGAATGTAATGCTTCTTTAATTGCCTTGCATGTTATTCAATCTACATACTGGAATAATCCATTAGGTTTGGTTACTCCCACTTCTATAGAAGGATCCTTAGAAAGGTACAAACAAAAATTTCAACCGTGGTTTGATAAGATAAAAGAAGAAGCTGACTATAACAAAATACAATTAAAAACAGATATTATAATCAGTCCTATATCTATAGTAGGAGCAATAATAAATTACTCTGAAGAAGAGAAAGCCAATCTGATTGTAATTGGTACAAGGGGAAGATCTGGATTCAAAAAAATTCTGCTTGGAAGTGTTGCAGCCGGTGTTGTGAGGTATGCTCATTGTCCTGTAATGGTACTAAAATGAATTACAATTAGCTAAAATGTTCAGTGTATTGGAATTTTCTCGTTGTTGTTTGAATGCTTCTAAAATTGTCTTTCATTAGTAATAGAAAAAAGAGATAGATATCAAAATGGGCTCCATTCCATGAATAGAGGTGCCAACACATGTGGTTGTGTAGATCCCAGAGCACTGCCATTCAGATGAAGGATAGAATGCATGACCAAGATTTGGATATGTAATCAGAGTATGATCTGGATGATTTATCCATAGTCATTAGCATCCCCAGATAAAGATGAAAATCAAAGCACAAGAATCTATGGTAGTGGAGCCATAATAAGGGATGGGCAGTTTATGAATTTATAACATAGAGTTGAAGATTAAACAATGGATAAGACCTTATATTATTACATAACATCTGGAGCTACTACTGGTATAGCAGGGTTATTACATCCTGTATATGCATCCAATGGAATTAGTAGGGTAGGCGTCGCTGTTTACCATATTTTTTATAATAGCTGGGATAGCACAGCTGTTTTGGGTATTGCCGATAGTAAAACAATGGGGACGAAAATGGTATGTTGTTGGAATAGGAGGTACAATAGCGCTGATGATTGTCTATGCTATGACAAGAGTGTCAAATCCAATTACTAATGGAAGGGCTTTATCAATTAGTGGAACAGGTATAGCTACAGAGATATTTCAAGCCGCGTTTATAATAATAACTGCGTTGATAATAGCCAAAGAAAGGACAATACATGCAAGCCAAAGACAAGAATTAAGGTAACTATTAGAATTTATGCAACTTATTTGAATATGAAAATAATGAAGGTAAGATCCTTCAATACTTTCATTTCACAACCAAGTGCTTTCTTGGTTACTCCAGCTTCAACCCCTTGGCAACGCATAACTCAGGACTACCTCAATTCCCTTCTAATATTTGGTTAAACAATAACGTTGGAGTGTTTAAATCCAATTAGAAGGATAGGTTTCCTAGGTTGAGGAGTAACAGTCAACAAAAAATTGAAAATGAAACCTACAGCTAACTAGCCCATAAAAGAATGAACGACCAAAATATCAGAATGACTAAGACTAAGTAGAAAAAAGGCCAAGAAATGATTAGGCAAAGGAAAAAAATGATAATAGTAGAAAATTGATGTAAGTAAAGGTTTTATCACCCGAAAATGCGATCTAGATATTGATGATTCTATTACTATTGCGGTTGATTTTAGGGCTTGACCAACTCATTCATGTAATCTACTATTACTTTGACTTGATACCTGTGGTGACTGAAAACTATACTGTTTAGAGGAATTTAAGTTGGTAAACCTATTCTGTCTTACTGCAGAGCAGATTGTTAAAGGTGTCAAAAATAGAGATTTTTCTGCTGAAGAATATATTTCCCAGATCCTTGAAAGAATAGAAAAAATTGATCGTCGGATTAATGCATTTACTATTGTAGATGACAATGGTGCATTAAAAAAGGCACGTTCAATAGATAAAAAAATCCGCGATGGAGAAGATGAAAAAAACATAGGATCACTTGCAGGTGTTGCAGTAGGCATCAAGGATAACATATGCACAAGCGGTTTGAAAACTACTTGTGCTTCAAAAATGCTCGAAGATTATGTTTCGCCATATGATGCAACAGTGATAAAGAAATTGAAGGATAGCGATGCGATCATAGTTGGAAAATTAAATCTTGATGAATTCGCAATGGGTTCTACCACAGAATTTAGCACATACGGAGCAACTCGCAATCCATGGAATGTTAATTATGTTGCAGGAGGTTCATCTGGTGGTAGTGCTGCAAGCGTTGCAGCATTGGAATGTGCTGTATCGCTAGGCTCTGATACTGGAGGATCAGTTAGATGTCCTGCTAGTTTTTGCTCAGTAGTAGGCATGAAACCAACGTATGGTCGCGTTAGTCGATTCGGACTTATATCATATGCTAATAGTCTAGAGCAGATCGGACCAATTGGTAAGACAGTTTCTGATACTATTATGGTTATGAACTCAATAGCTGGTATGGATGATAATGATCAGACTACCCTAAATAACGAAGCACAAAAATATACACCCCAAAGTAAAAGAAATATTCGTGTTGGATTAGTGAAGGAACTAGTTGAAGGAACTGAACCAGAGATTTCAAGGTGCATTTATTCTGCTATGGATTTATTTTCGAGATCTGATTGTAAATGTGAAGAAACGTCAATGAAGTCAATTGAATTTGCACTTGCTTCTTACTATACAATAGCTATGGCTGAAGCTAGTAGCAATCTCGCCAGATATGATAATATCCGTTATGGATTTGATTCAAGTCCTGATAGCTATGAATGGAACACGTATTTTGCAAAGGTTCGCAGCAAATTTGGTGAGGAAGTTAAGAGACGAATCATTATTGGAACATATGTTCTTTCATCAGGATACTATGGAAAATATTATTTGAAGGCCCAACAGGTCAGGACTAAGTTAAAAGAAGAACTGTCATCATTATATAAGAAATATGATGTTTTGATAGCACCTACAATGCCTGTTTTGCCGTTTAAATTTGGTGAAAAGATTGATGACCCATTAAAGATGTACATGATCGATATTGATACAGTTATTGCTAATCTTACAGGCATACCTGCAATATCAGTACCCGCTGGATTCAGCAAAGGTCTCCCTATAGGTTTGCAGATAATGGCAGATGAATTGCAAGAACAAACCTTGTTTGAGGTAGCATCATTATTTGAAAGTACAGCTAGTGTTCAGAGGAGTCCAGAACTATAATATGACGATGGAAATAAAAATTGGCCTTGAAATTCACTGTCAGTTAACAGGACTTCAGAGTAAATTATTTTGTCCATGCTATTGTGATTATCGTGGGAAAATGCCTAACACAAATGTATGCCCCATCTGTTCAGGGCTTCCAGGAACACTTCCACTCCTAAATCAAAAAGCAGTAGAATACGCTGGCCTTATATCACTCGCGCTAGATTGTAAAATGCCTAACGAGATAACATTCTATCGAAAGAATTACTTTTATCTTGATCTTCCGAAAAACTTTCAGCTGACCCAGTATAATGCATACGGAATTACAAGCATTGGCGTAGATGGCAAACTTGCGTATGACGGAAGTGATGATAAAAAACACGCCATAATTCGGAGAGTTCAACTTGAGGAAGATCCAGGAAGGTTAGTCTACGAAAACAATAATATGGATAATAGCTTTTATACACTAATAGATTATAACAGAGCAGGAGTTCCTTTAGTAGAAATTGTCACGGAGCCAGATTTTACTACTCCAAAGGATGTCCGAATATTCTTAAATAAAATTACCTCTGTCGTTGAACACTTGGAAATATGTGATACAAAATTAGAGGGCTCAGTTAGATGTGATGCTAACATTTCTGTGGGGCAAGGGAAAAGAATTGAGATTAAAAATGTTGGATCCTTCAGAGAGGTAGAAAAAGCACTCAACTATGAGATTACTAGGCAAAAAACAATGTCAATACATGAGATCGAAATTAAAGCTGAGACACGACACTGGGATGATTCAAGGAAAGTAACTAAGCAGGCTAGAGTAAAAGAGGAAGAACAAGATTATCGATACTTTCCTGAACCTGATGTTCCTACTGTGATCTTGGGAGGTGCATTTTTATCTTCACTCAAAACAAAGATGCCAGAGCTCCCTAATGAGAGAAAGAACCGTTTCATTACTGATTATATGCTTTCTGAACATGTGTCTCAAGTATTAATTGATAATAAAGGCCTTGCTGATTTTTTTGAATCTGCCGTCAAGGTTTATTCATCGCCAAAGGAAATTGCAAACTGGATTGTTTCTGATCTTATGGGATTCATAGGTGAAAATTATCATCATTATCATTCTCCATCTTCAAAGGAAGAGAAAAAATCAGAATTGAAAGTTGAAGCAAAACATATTGCAGAGCTGGCAAAGCTAGTTGATCAGAATACTATAAGTAGAAGCACTGCAAAAATGATCCTCAATCATATAATAAAAACCGGGGAAATGCCATCACAAGTGGCAGAAAAAACCAATTCTTCAAAAATAGATGACAAGACTGTCATTTCAGAAGCTATCGAATCTGTATTTAGATCTGAGAAATCTGCTGTAAGTGATGCAAAGCTAAATTTCAACGCTGCCAACTTTTTGCTTGGAAAGCTTATGCAGTTAACGAAAGGAAGGGCGGATCCCAAGATCGCACTTGATTTAATAAAGAAAAAATTAATGGAGCTAGATTAATTTTTATATTCATCTTTTATTTCGTTCTTTTTAGAATACGTGTTTGTCATTTGTTGTAAATGCTGAACAACCATTGGCAAGAAAGTGCCTACATCTGTTACAACTCCAATAGCTTGATTTGTTCCTCTGTCGAGAAGCTTTGTTACAACTGGCTGACTTATGTCAACAGCAACAACCTTGACCGATGCGGGCAGCATATTTCCTACAGCAATAGAATGCAACATCGTAGATAGCATCAAAACCATTTTTGCATCTTTTAGTAATATCTTATATTTTCGTTGTGCTTCAACAATATCTGTTATAACGTCAGGAATGGGCCCGTCATCTCTAACTGACCCGGCCAACACGAATGGAATATTGTTAATTATGCATTCGTACATTACACCTTTTTCTAAAATCTTTTTTTGAACCATAGCTTTCAAAGAGCCTGCTTTAAAGACTTCGTTAATTGCCTGCATATGATTTCTGTGACCCCTGACTGCGAGGGTGCCATCATTGATATGCATTCCTAACGACGTTCCCATCAATGCATTCTCTATATCATGAACTGCAAGAGCATTGCCGGCCAACAATCCATGTACATATCCCAATTGAATCAATTTTGCAAGGGATTCTGACGCACCTGAATGAACGAGTACTGGTCCAGAAACTACGATTATTTTTCCACCTGCTTTCATTGTATCATAAATGTCATTTGCGACCTTTCGAGCGATGTGCTGTGTAGGCCTCTCACTAGAACTATCACTACTCATAAATTGAAAAATGTCAATACCCTCACGTGGACGTTCTTGGGGAATTATTCTTATTCCTTGTTCTCCTACAACTATCATATCTCCTTTCTCCACATCACGTATCATTTTACATACAGCTATCTTTTTCTCAACGTTCAACACTATACACTTGTCCATCATCATATTTTCAACATTAATCCATGAATTATTATAATAAATCTGGGTAATGTTGTTTGTTGTGCTGTAAAAGTTGTCAGGCATAACCATGTCTATGACAGCTGATTCAAGCATGACCGGACGAACAGATACAGGTTGTGCACCTTCGCGATAAATTGATTCTAATAACTCATATAGATGTTGTTGATTTTTACCTCTAACTAACAGACGAGCATAGCTAGGTTCTCTCTTCCTCTTTCCGACAGTGAATTCAAGAACCTGAAAGTCACCTTTAAGATCCATAACTTTATCAAATATTCTTGTTAGTATCATCGAATCAATAAGATGACCCTTTACTTCGATTTCTTGTTCATATTGTTCTGTCAATTGTTAAAACAATCTATCTATCTATCACTTGTCGGTACTTAAGTATTAATTACACTGGAAGCGAGAGTTTACCGAAATATTCTTTCATATTCTGATCTGCCTTAATTTTAGCAATAATCTCATTTTTTGTTTCCTCAGTGAACCATTGAGCAATTGATTTTGCGATACCATTTTTATCACAAAACGCTATCATGTATCCATTAGCTTCCTTGATTATGGCTAATAAGTTCTCTTCCCCAACCGGTTCCCATTTGTTGTCCTTACTATCCTTTAATGCAAGAGCAGGCATAGCATGACCTGTATAACGAGTCAAAAGATCCTGAGCAGATTTTACACGCTTTTCACCTAACTTGAGGGCAGCAAAATACTGCATGTAGTATAATTATAAGAGTTGGCTTTAAAGCATTTAGGATCACACTTATAGAATTACGTTCACTCGCATATAGATGGCTATAAACAAACAAACCGTGTTGTTTTGGTAAAAGTGTTTTTGATATACCCTTTCTCTAAGATGCGTTCATTACTGATCAGGCCTTTTAAAGACGTCAACACTCGGCGTCGATATATGAAGGGGCTTTTTGCATGACTTCCTTGTGGAGACCAATAACTTAGGCTCTCTTCAGAGACTGTAAGTAATTAACTATTTCTTTTCTGCTACCACTACTTCTGCATAACCCTTTAATCCCTGTAAGGTCAATTGCAACAACAGGTTAGTCTCCGACAACCACTCATTGTGTATAGGTTGAACTATTACAACATCACTAATAGCGACTCATCTTCTCTTACATCATCCATACTACTTTCAATCGTCCAGAGATTATATATGGGGTATGTTGAACTTGGTAGCTATTGGTTTTGAGTAATAGTTTAACATATTTTTCTCAATCCATTCTGGTTCAAAATATGCTCTGCGGATTGTAAGTACGGTACCATTTTAAATATCATATCCCAAAATATTACTCCTTATAAAATATAGGAATGCAGATATTTTTACGTTTTCAGGATTCTCTGTTGAATATTGAATATCAGAAATAAAAAAGATTGGATAATGGTCTTCCTAATCTCTAATATTCTTCAATCTATTCAAGAAATACGACCAGCCTTCATCATGATCCTTGGCCAGTTGATTTGCTTTTCCCATAAATCCTGCATGCCGATTTAAGATCCCATCTTACAGTCATCCTTGGGAAGTCTGGAATATGCATGTATATTGAAGGTCTGAGAGCAATTGAGAATTTTTTACGCTGTCATTTGCTTTGTATCATACCATTCTCTTTAGCCGTTTTGTACAACTTCACAAAATATGTGATATCGTATTTGGTTTCTTCATAAACATTAATTTAGCTTGTATAATCCATCAGATTCCAGTATACTCTATAATACGTAGTAGACTAGCTTGTTTTGTTAAGTTTAGATTTATGGCCACGTGTCAGCCCCTTTCCTTAAAGAACATTTTGTAGGCAGCTATCCCTTTAGAGTATGAAGTAATCTTTAAAGAATTTCTTTTTGCTGTTTATCTTAATTTTAGCAGCAACAAGACTCCCCATACATTGATGGACTTTGCATTAAAAGCAAAATGAGTTCCAGGCAATCTAGACTATGTGATGACGGGTCTTGGGCGCTGCAAGGTTTTAACGAAGTTAAGGACATATCATGACTTTCAAAAACATTTCCAAAGATGCTGGTCCTTTTTCCATCACCAACTTTGTTGATTTTAAATAGTATTTATGAGTGCCTGCAGATTCATAAAGTCGTATTTAGTAATACTTAGATACTTGTCAGCAGAATTGAAAAACTGAGCAAGTAATTTGTGGGAATAACCTTGTTTGGTATACAGCTTAGCTTGTAACATCATCTCAAGCTTATCTATTCTATGAACAAAGCGAGCAACATCTGTTTTGTTTGATATATACTCTTGCCATATTTTTTTATAATCTAAACGTATATCGGTAGGTAAACAATATAAGATAGAATTTATTGCTTTCTTTTCTTGTAATAATTTCTGCTTTTTGCTAATCTCACCAGGAATGTAATCTCCTGTTATAGATTCTGCTAAATCATGAAGAATGACCATTTTCATAACCCTTTGTGTATCCAACCTCAGCATATCTGATAAAACCATACACATTGCACACATAGAATAAGTGTGATCTGCGACGGATTCAGGATTATTTACTCGAACTTTTGAAAGCCAGCCAGCCCGTTTTACATTCTTAAGCAGTAAAACGGACTGAAAAAATCTGGTTGGAAGCATTCGTTTTCTCATCATTTTTTGGAAATCAACTTCTGGTAAACAGCAACTTGCTATTGACTTTTATTGTGGACATTTTTTGAAAATGTTCTGCACTATTTTGTACTATCATTTATAAGAGCTTCGATTAATATAGAATACAAACTGGACCGCCATTTCTCTCATTTATCAGTCATAATAAAAATATTTGAAAAATTCATATTTTAAAATTGGTGATTCTATTGAGTTGTAATGAGAAATTTCGCAATAGATCTTGGAGTGTTTGTAGTCAAATGGTCAAAAAGGTAAGCAAAATACTCGTGGGAACAGCCGTAATTGCTGTAACGACAATAATATATACTACTTTATGCTGTCCTGTCAAAAAATATCGCAAGCATGGTATTTGCATTTAAATTCACTTTTAATGCCGTGGTGAAGATTTCCAAGCTACATCCTCAACTCCAATCCGTTTATTTACTAGCCTCGCTGCGACAAAAAGCAGATCTGAAAGTCTATTCAGATAGATTAGGATGGCTGGATTTATCGTTTGGCTTTTTGAGAGTGCCGTAACAGCAGTTTCAGTCCTTCTGGCAATACTTCTACTTACATGAAGAATTGAGGATTCAATACTTCCTCCTGGAAGTATAAAAAACGTAATTGGTACAACTTCTTTATCAAATTTATCAATTTCAGATTCTAAATATAATACCATCTTCTCGTCTGTACGTGGAATTTTGTATTTATTTTCTATCGGATATGTAGGATCAGCTAAATCAGATCCAATAGTAAATAGATCATTTTGAATCTTTATTAGAAGATCAATTAGATCTGAAAACAAGTTGTTATTCTTTAAGTTCAGTAATGAGATGGTTAACCCAACATTTGAATTTAGCTCATCTATCAAACCATAAGATATTATCCTTGGATCACTTTTTGGGATGCGTTTACCTCCAATAAGGCCAGTTTCACCTTTATCGCCTGTCTTAGTATAAATTTTCATACCTTACAACAAATGATGATGATTAATGATTTAAAATAGCTATTTAATTTGTGATTTTCTGTCCTTGAGGGTAACAGCATAAACATATAAAAGATTTTCTGCCTCTATTTTGTACTCCATACAACCTAACGAAGGTTTCCACTTTCTGTCATCCCTTATTATAGGAGGATATGTCGTTTAATATGAATGTACTTCGGATTTGTGTTCTCTTAGGTATTTCTTTTTTTTGAACCTCTCATTGCATTTTTCACATTTAAAAGGCTTTTCGAATTCCAAAAGGAAACGTCTTTTCCTCTCCTCTGGTGTTTCAATAGAAGAGTTAGGTTCAGTAGCGACCGTTTTGATCATAACCAATTACAATAAAAAAATATTTTTATGTTTATATACCTTAAGTAAGATACTTCCTTTAAACTTGTTATAATTACTAGCTTGATAGATAATACTCGAGAACTTATTGTAAAATTACAATGCAATTTGTCATCATAAGACAAGATTATATAGGATTTGTCTAGGTATGTTAGATATATGCCGTCGTAGCTCAGCCTGGGAGAGCACTCGACCTGATCTATTCAGGAGTGAAGCTGAAGACCGAGCTGTCGTGAGCTCAAATCTCACCGACGGCACATGACTTTAATTTCATAGGGAAATAGTAAAGAATACCCTCATTATTACCATTATTAATTAAAATGGTTTTTCAAATATTACGTCGAGTCTTTTGTACTCATGAGGAATCATTTTCATTCAGAATGTACTATGATGATTTCAATTTTAAAGAATACAATAAATGCTCTAAATGTGGCAAAACCTTGAGATATCTAAAAGGTTATGATGAGGATATGAGAGGTTAAAGAATGTGTTTAGAATTAGCCTTCAGATTTTGATTATTATCTGGTGGATAGGAGCAGCTGTTGCCGCTAGTGCTTTTCTATTTCGATCATACCAACTATATGTTATAGTTGGAACGGTGGGTTGGATCATAGTTTTAACAACTACTGCATTAATTATATACGAGATAAGGAAAATAAAGGAAGAGGATAAAAGAAAAGAATTAGCAGAAAAGTGAAGTCAAGTATCTTGTCCCTTTCCGCCTTGTTCTTCAATAACTACCAAAGTCACTGTTGATGTTATTCCGGGTATCTTTCTTACTTTGCTTGTTATGGTATGATTCAATGCCTCTGTGTTATCTGATTTTACTTT
>DATDFS010000092.1:0-10851 GCA_036522495.1 Nitrososphaeraceae archaeon
ATGATGATTTTAAGGAAATTGGAGTGTTTGAACCAGCAACTGATTGTGGTGCTGTTGCTGCTGTCTGGCTTCTCTTTCTTCTACTATTGTCATATTCAGAAGAATTTCTCAAAGAAGAGGAAGAAGAAGTAGATCTATCACTACTACGCGTCATCCTGCTATTCAATTCGTGTATATTGTATATAATAGCTACATTGACTAATAGCTACATTGACCCGAAGCCTATTTTGAAGCGCTTCGCGGCCTATCCGAAGAACATATCTTTTTGGTTGTGGTGAGGCTGACATTATCTCTTGTATAGATTTCACTAAATTCTGATAATTTCTACAACAATGGGAGCGACAAGTTTTGGATCAGAAGTGACACACAATTTATTGATGAAGTTGTGTGTAACTCTGCTATGGATATCAAAGATAGTACCGAATTGTTCATTTTGCCAGAATGGTTAATCATATAAAGAATCATTATCATTTGATCTGTTTATGAAGCAAACGTTCAAACAATTTTCTAACGATTTCTAATTTTAGGTATAAGGGGTTAACAGATTAACCATCTTCTAATAATAAATACCATAAATAGTGGGTGAATCAATGAATGCTGCTAGATCTTTAGCCCTTATTGTTACCCCAAATTACTATAACTATTATAACAAATACTCCTAACATGGCCCAAATGACCATCTGCTTGAAAATAAATTGCTACCAGAGAAATATTCAACGAGAATAGAGAATTATTGAATGCCCTGTCGTGATGAAGTTGTACTTGTTCTTACAAAGACTGAATATGATGTTACTGGAAACTGGTTTTTCTGTTCATCTTCACGAAATGTGACTATGTTATAGACTCCGTCATTCTTTAATATTGGTGAAAGATCGAATCTGATATCGATTGTCTGATCATCTATTGACCATTTATCAGCAGGTATTAGCGTAATATTCGGTGGTATTCCAATGCTGGAATAGATGTATTCTCTGATATACACCATCCAAAGATTGAAATCTAGAGGATTGAAAACAGACGCAACAGCCTTTCCTGGTCCATATGACTTATCATTTTTGTGTTGCTCATATACTGATGGAGTAGGCGTTTTATCATAGTAGATGTCTATACCGTCAACGTTATTGTTCTTCTCTGGGAGCAATCGTCCTGAGATCTGAACATGCGTCTTATCCTGAATAAATGGCTGATTGAATTGAATATAGTTATTCTCGAAATTTTGGACGAATGCAAAAAAATGAGCAGTGTAAGCGATGCCAACACTGACCTGAGTATGATGTTTATCTAGAATATTGTGTCTATGACCTTCATTGCAACATATTGTATCATTATGCATAAACTGCCACTCAGCGCCATTTATCTCGGTGTAAGGATTTATTGTACCGGCGCCACTAACACCAGTAATTGCAATATTCTGTGCTACATATCCGGTGCCATTATAAATTGAATACCTCATATACGGTTTCATGCCATCATTGGTCCAGTGGCTAATCGCTTTAGTTCTTAGGATGTCTTCTGCATGAATCTGGGCTGCTTCATTGCGGCTGAGTTGAACAGGTGGTAAGTTGAACTTTGCTCTGTCTTCATTTATTTTGTTCAAAGCATATTGTAGGAGGCTATTATCTACTACCATATTTGGCTGTTTTTGTATAGCTAGAGATCTGGGGTTTTCTACATACAGGGCATTGCTTAAGTTAGAGCCATTATTTTTCGTAAATACATTCAATAAAAGCAGAATACTGATTATGACAACAGTAATAGACGCAGCAAAGACAATGGCCTTTTTACCTGCCTTTTTTCTGAATCGATTCTTACTTGTAGCAGGTCTATTGTAAAAAGGGTTCTTACTTCCGCAATTTGGGCAGAACCGTATAAATGCTCTAAATCGCTCGTTGCAATTAAAACAACTTATCCATCCTTCCGCCATATTTATCATCTATAGGTTTGATTTTCTTTACTGGTTATGCGACTGTCCATACTTATTAGTTGTTTTATATTTCTTACTGCTGCAGCAGTTGGAAAAAATGATTAGTATTAGCACTAATACTAGTAGAGTTTGTAATGTTAAATCCCGATGCAGATCGGTCGATAAGTCGTTGTTATTCTTATTCCTATGATTGTTTCCTAGCCTGGTTATTTCTATACATTTATCAATTCTCTGAAGAATGAGCCTAGCTATCATATAATATAATCACACATGCTACAATTGACAGTGCATCTTTTCAACATCTAATGCCTGTTAAATCCAATTCGGATGAAGTTTGCTTTTTAGCTCTTTTAATCTATTTCTAATTGTTACTTCTGTCACTCCGGATGCGTGCGCAATTTGGGTTTGAGTTGTCTCTTCTCCAGTCCTTAGACACGATAAATAAAGAACTGTTGCAGCAAGTCCCATAGGATCCTTTCCGGCAGAAATTTCTTTTTTTGCAACATCTTTCATAATAGCTATCGCCTCACGTTTAGTGTTTTCAGTAAGGTTAGACCTGTTTGCAACTTTAACGATACATTTTATAGGATCCGCGTTGGGAACTTTTAAATTAAGTTCAAAGAGTAGCATTCTATAATTTCGCGCAATATCTTTACGTTTAACATTACTAGCTGCAGCAATATCTTTTAGGGTCCATGGAGTTTCCATTTCCCTACATCCAGCATATATAGCAGCAGCAATTAATCCAGAAATGGTTCTTCCGCGTACCAACCCCCTATGCTGAACTTTTCTATAGATGTATGCGATCTTTTCTACCACCGCGTCTGAAAGAGCGAGTTTATCCTTCAATACATCAAGTTTACTGAAAGCTTGCAAAAGATTTTTATCAGAAGCAGTGTGATTGCGTGTTCTTAAATCCCATCTCCTTAACCTCTGCATTCTATTACGCATTGCTCCATCCAAAAGATGTCCGCTAGCATCTCTATCATCCTTTCCTATGAGGGTAGCAAGCCCCATATCCGCTTTTGCTAAAGTGATAGGAATCCCTGTCCTGCTTCTCTCGTTTTCCTGTTCTGCACTATAAAATCGCCATTCTGGTCTGCTTATTTCTTGATTTCTGTCTGAAATTATCATCCCACAGTTGCTGCAAATAACTTCGCCAGATTCAGAATCTGTTATTATATGGTTATTCTTGCATATCAGGCACATAAATGGAGTTTGCATGGTAGAAGACTAGTGTATTTTGGGTTGGTGACTATTAGGCACTTGATTAACATTGTTAACTTACAAGACTGCGAGTCCATTGAAGTTAAGTAGTAGATGTGCTCCAGGCATATCTGGTTGGATAATTCAACATTTGGTATTGCCAATCTGCGCCTAATTCCCCTTGTTTATCATATCTGGCTGCAACATTTCCATCTAATCCACAGCTGTCATAGAAATCTCAGGAGGAAACAACGAATTAAAATTTGAGAAATTGTTCCAGATAAAGGCTATAAAATAGCTGTTTGTCCAATTTATACCCACTCATACGGGAAAGAATGAATCAAGAAAAATTAAAATGCTGTGAAAGATCTTTAAATCAATGCTATTATACTGCAGTACTTTACTTAACCTAGTTAACTTACTTTCAAATACAGTAACGTGATTTACATTAGTACTTACTATGCAAAGAGGTGCAGGGTGTTTTGAAATTTTAATTATTATTAGTTCTCTGATAGTATTACTAGTATTTCCTTTAGGAGAATTCTTACCAATTAGAGCTTATAGTCAAATTCCATATCTTCCTAACCAACAACAGCAGTCACCGCCATCTGAAAAAAACCAAGGAGCCATTTTCAATGGTGGCAACATAAATAATAACAATAATAATATTAATAATAAAAATAAAGTAGCTATTATAACATTTGGCGATGCGTGGAAGAGTGAATACACAACAGCCAAGCCGATTTTAGACAAATATGGATTTAAGGCAAGTTACTTTATCCCCTGCAATTACCCAGATTTGAAACGCACTGCTATGACTTGGCAAGATATAGCAGCATTACACAACGATGGAATGGATATAGCGTCAAAAGGTATGAACGATGTACTTGTTACTGATTTATCTGCTAGCGCTTTAGCCTTTGAAATAGGTCAGTCAAAACAGTGCTTTTACAATCATGGTATTGATGCCATCGCTTTTGCTACCCCTCATGGAGAAGGATCTAATAATGCAACTGTAGTAAATACAATTGCCAAATATTACGATTTTGCTATTAACGGTCATTCCGATCTGATGTTTCTGCACTGTGATGGATGGAAGCATTATTCTGCCCAGACTGATTGTAGAACATTTGATGATAGTGGTCAAGTCACTTTTGCAAACAGGTATGTAATCAGAGAATGGGCTCATAATGCACGCGATACAGCTGATTTTCATAACGACACCCAAATATTTCAACAATTTGTACAAGAGGTCAATAGTCAAACTAAATACAATAATAAAGGAACAATAAACGCTATTCCGATACTAGCATACCACAAAATAGATGACCTGGGAACGCCTGAGAGTACTGATATTGCTCTCTTCGATGCAGAAATGAAGTATTTGCATGATAATGGTGTTAGAGTGATAACTTTGTCTGACCTTGGATATGATGAAAACAGCAATTCTCTGTACATAAAATAACCTCTGAAATAGACTCCTGCTGAATATTCAACGAAAACCTATTTACTTATGCTATGCAGCGGAATTCATGATGTTTGAAAGTATTGCTATTCCACCTGGTCACCAAATAAGATAAAGTAATTGATGATGTAAAACAACGCGGCAGATATGCTAGGTAAAAAAAAGCAAATATAAACAAAATACAGATATACAAGTCTTGGTATCCCTTCTGAAGACAAAAGTATTGGGGCCGAAAGAGTCTACTTCTTCGCAAAGAAACAAGTACATGGTAGAAATTGTTGGTACATTTATGCTCGTTTATGCAATTTGTTCCGCCGCTACAGTATACCACAATACCGGGCAATTAGGAATAATTGGAATAGCACTAGTTCATGCTCTCGTTCTAACGGCCATAATATATGCAATAGGTTATCGTTCTGGCGCTCAAGTAAATCCTGCAGTTACTATAGGTCTATTGGCTGCAGGTAAACTGCGACCAAAGGAGGCGGCTTTGTATATAATAAGTCAGATTATTGGGGCAGTAATTGGTGCTGCCGTTGTATATAGTATATTTGGTTCTTCAATGTCAGCAAGTGTTACACTTCCTTCTGATGGAAATGTAGTCAGAGCATTTGTGTTAGAGACTGTCATGACATTTACGCTAGTTTACGTGGTATTGGCGACAACTACGTCAAAAAACTTTAAGATAGCTCCATTGGCAGGAGTTGCTATAGGATTTACACTAGGTTTTAATGTAATGTTTGGTGGTTCCATAAGTGGAGGTTCTTTAAATCCAGCTCGTTCCTTTGGGCCTGCATTGGTTGCTGGAAACTTCAATTACCAATGGCTTTATTGGATAGCACCAATAGTTGGAGGCTTAATTTCTGCTGGAGTATACAAAGCACTTCATAGAGACGAGGATCTTCCTCTCCCTAGTGAGTAATTGAAGGTTTCACCAGCGGACGAAAAATCTGACCCAATTAACAATCCGACATTTGCTTCCTGCCCTTTAAGGATACCGAGGTCGTTTAATACGAGGTGTTTGGCCTCATTTCTTTTAGAATATTTGTTTCTGAAAATCAACTGCGATCCAGAGGCCAATGAGTATTGATGGATGGCTTTCTATCCTTGTGAAGTCTTGTATATAATTTATTAATCTCGGAAGCCTTTTGCGGTTCTACGTACTGCTTCTATGGGTTCTTGTCTTATTCAAGTTGAGCATATTAAATGGTTTGAATGTAACAGGATTGTTTGGGTACGAGTCTTAATCTCATGGCTTGCGATGTTGATAAACTAGTTTTGCATTTTGTCATGGATTTTTAATTGCTCATTTAAATGTCGGAGAAGCATAGTACAATAATATGATAATTGCATATATCTATTTGTTAGGTCTAGTGATATGAAAAGATTGGATATAATAGTTCCTCATGAACGTGTTGGAGAAGTTAACAAACTCCTTCACAAACACAATGTCGGCGGTTTGACATTTTATGATATTAAGGGTAGAGGTCGCTCAAAAAATGAGCCAGTGTACGTAGGTACAGGTGTAATGAAATATGTTCCAGAGTTTGGACCTGGAACAAAGGTTGAAGTGCTTGTCTCGGATTCACAAGCAAAGCAAATTATCGATGATATTTTAAATATTGTTAGTACGGGTTCAGCCTCTGATGGCAAGATATTCGTGTATGATGTCAAAGAAGCTTATGATATAGGAACAAAAAGAGTCGATGATATGGCACTGTAGTTCTTTTGAGAACGTTGAAGAGACGTTGTCTTTGTTAATAATGAATAGTTGAAATAAATATTAGGACTCTAGGCTAAAACATGTCTACTACGATAGTATCAATTCGCATCAGCCTGTTGGATGCTTTTATTTTAAACCTTCAAATTCACCTTCATCTGTATACGCACGTTCAGCATGCTCTTCAATGTCAAGACCCCTTTCCTCTGTCTCAGCTGGAACTCTAACTCCTATCAAAACATCTATTACCTTCATTATTATGAAAGTCCCTCCAAAGCCCAACGATCCTGCAACGGCTACACCTATAGCTTGGATGAGAAGTTGGTGAACATTACCAAATAACAATCCATTTGGTCCTGTTGGATTAATTAATGAGCTTGCAAAGATTCCAATTGCCAGAGCGCCAACAATACCTGCAATCCCATGGACTGAGCTTACATCTAATGCATCATCTATCTTTAGCTTTTCTTTTAAGAAAAGTACTCCCATATAAGATGCTATACCAATGGCTAATCCAATCGCAAATGCATGTTCTACGCTTACATATCCTGAAGCAGGGGTTATTCCAGCAAGCCCTGCTATGGCACCATTTATCGCAGCTATAATACTTGGTTTATGGGTTCTCATCCACGAAAGTGCAACCCATACAAGAGCAGAAACAGCTGAAGCCATATGAGTAACAATTACTGTATTTCCAGCTACTCCACCAGAGGCTAATGCACTTCCAGCATTGAATCCAAACCAGCCAAGCCATAAAAGAGAAGATCCTAGAACAGCAATTGGTATGCTGTGTGGAACCATAATTGAAGGACCATAATTTAATCTTCTACCCAAGACCAAAGCTGCAGCAAGAGCTCCCATTCCTGCACTTGTATGAATTACGATTCCGCCTGCAAAGTCTTTGACTCCTAATGTACCAAGCCAGCCTCCACCCCATATCCAGTGCACTAATGGATAGTATACTAGAAAACTCCAAGCGGCAATGAAAAGCACATAAGCACTAAACTTCATTCGCTCAGCTATTGCCCCAGTCAACAATAATGGAGTAATAACCGCAAACATCATCTCAAATTTTACAAACAAGACTCCTGGAATAGTTGGGGCATATTTAAGTGAGCTATCAAAAGGGACACCTTTAAGGAATGTCCAGTCTAAATTGCCAACAAGACCAGCAGTATCAGGTCCAAACGTTAGACTGAATCCAAATATAAACCACATAACACTCAAAAGAGCCATTCCAAAAAAGATTTGCATAAAGATAGACACTGTATTCTTTCTTCGAAGTAATCCTGCCTCAAATAATCCTAGAGCTGGAATCATCAACAATACAAGACTAGAAGCTATTAGCATCCAAGCAGTGTCTCCAGAATTTATTGGCATGATTCTTTTTCTTTGGTTAATTTACTTATGAATATAACTGTTTTTGCCAAAATTCTGATCATATCATAAAAGAGAGTTGGGGAAATATTTTTTAATGCAATAAATGAAGATATCCCTATATCTCAACCATGATTAGGATAGATGTGGTCATTCCGCAAAATGATATAGAAGCAATTAGCCAAGCATTGAAAAAAATCAAAGTTGGTGGTATTACCATTTTAAAAGTCAAAGGCAGAGGCAAGACTGTAGCTCCTCCGATTCATGCTTCTAAAGGAACAGAAATGTTTACTCCAGAATTTAGCGATAAATACACTCTTCAGGTGATTGTACCTGACAATAAAGAAAAAGATGTTATTGATATCATTAGGGCAAATTCCAAAATGGGTAAGATCTTTATATCTCCAATCAAACGTGCAATTGATATTGAATCTGGGGAAGAGAATGAAAAAGCGATATAAATAAAAAGCAGATACTGACTTGTTGAGGGGTGAAGGCTATTATTTACTCATAAGAGCATCAGTTATGGCCTAGCTGAGTTTTGTATTATTTTACTCCCATTGGTGAAGTTAGATGACTGGAAATTGTTGTTGATACACAACATAGAACTACATGATTCGTAGAATCCTGTCCTAATTGTCTGCAGCCTGCAATGACAAGAGAAAAAGCTTGCACATTTACAGAATGAAATTCAACAACTTAGTTGAAGGATGTGTTTCCTGCTCAAAGAGTAACATTCAACAACAAGAAATTCAAAACGACACCTACATCTGAATAAAGAGGGGTGATAATATAATACAGATAGTCAGATGATTCTAAAATATGAGCCTGTATTGGGTATCATGAAATTCAGTGGCAGGGTTCTTAAGATAACCACCGGTTCTATGCATGTGAAGGCTGTTCCAGTCCAGTTTTCAGCTTTGCACATTTGTCATATAATCGTGTATTATCTTAAGCGACTCTTTAAAGGTATTCATATACGCTACCTTGACAAAGGATAATCTCAAGGGCCATGAATTTGGGACAGACAGGAGACGTAACAACAAAGGGAGAAAATCAAGGAATAATAAAGAAAATGCTGATAGCCGTTGATGAATCAGAGTATAGAGAAAAAATCATCAGATGTGGCTTGGCATTATCGAAATCGTTGGGAGCAGACGTGACCGCAGTTCATGTTGTTGACAGATCTTCCCTAGCTTCTGCAAGCGATCTAGGAGGACTCTTGGGCTACTACGAAGGTGGAAACCTCGAGTACTATGAAGAAAAACTAAGAAAACATGCCGAAGATTTGCTTGGTGAGGTAGGAGCTTTTGCAAAAAAAGAAGGCGTCAATATAGATACAGAGGTCATAATGAACGCATCGTCAGCTGCAGAGGGGATAATTAATTATGCTTCACGTAAAAATGTGGACCTTGTTGTGATTGGTACAAAGGGCGTGACTGGAGCGAAGAAATTCCTCATGGGAAGTGTCACAAGCAAGGTTTCAAGTCATGCTCACTGTTCCGTGCTAGCGGTTAGGTAAATTTCACTATGTTCTTACAGACGAATCAGATTTCAGTTCGATGTGAATGCAACAGACAAGCTTGCTTTTCTAGGTAATATTATAGCCGTATACAAAGATCAAGTACAAAGATGGAACCGATAAAGTCATAGGGTGATAGTGGGAACGGAAATAATGTATTGTAATGGAATGAAATGAAATGAAACCTGTTATATGCCCAGTACAAACAAAAAAGCATAGGGCATTCTACAATATGTTCATTGCTGGGGGTTACACAACAACAGGTACCTTTCATCGTAAACCTCTAGAAACTACTTCATCCATGCTGGAGTATTTGCATTCACAAATAGCCTATCGTCAAATAGGCTTCCACGAGGTGTTGGAGTATCATTCATAAATAGCCTACTACAAACAACTACATCAACTATTGCTCAAATGGTTGTGCTGTATCTTGAGTATTGTGAACGAATACGAAGCACTGATTTAATGTATATGTGTGACGTTTGGGTAGTTATGCCTAAAACGTTTGAATCACTTGATTTTCTGTATGTTCAGGCTCCTAATATCCACGAATCGATCAGATATTATACATCTGTGCTTGATGGTGAATTGTTGTGGAAAATACATGCATATGGTGTCTGGGTTGCATGTGTTAAGCTTTCTAATAAAGAACCATACATTCTGCTTGCAGACCATATAGAAACGAAGGATCTGATGTTGATTTATAGAGTTGATAATTTAGACAAGGCGGCCTCAGAACTTCGATCAAGAGGTTGGAGAGAAGATAAAAGATTAGAGATACCAAATGGCCCTTGTTGCACATTTCGTGATCCTGCAGATAACCCAATAGTCATATATGAAAATCGACGACCACATGTCATGGAGGAGTTTAAAGGACGAATCGATAATGATTAATCTCACTTTCTACAGCACACAATCATCTCCTCTTTTCAATTATCTGCATCATCGTATGAGTTGAAAACAAATTTCCCGCCAGCGAACTAAAAACATCATTCCTAAAGTTTCTTTTATCTATATTTATTTGACTACAAGTTATCTTCCATGATCAGGAACAGACACATGTTTTCGACCAGATATTCCGTGAGCAATACTCTCTATTCCTAAAATCAACAGATTAATTGCTAATATTAATGTCAAAAGGAATGCGCCAAGTAATGGCGATGCAAACACCATAAATGATATGGCTATTGACAATATACCGACACCTATTGCAAATGACCTTGACCATTGCGATGCATTCCGACGGGATGCTGTTATACCATAAAGTATTCTTGCAATACCCATAAAAAGTAAACCAATAGCTAACATCAGGATCAAAAACCCTGCTGCAAACAATGGAAATGAGATGACTACAATTCCAAGTGCAATGGTTAAAACACCCAAGATGATATTACCTATCCGTGAGGATTTTCGAACGCCTGCAAGTCCAATACCTGCTATGACCCTTTCTATTCCAAGTACCAGTAACGTAATCGATAAAAGAAAGACGAGAAGTGCTACACCTGCTCCGGGCTCAGCCATAACTGAGAGTGATAAGCCTATGGCAATAACCCCTAGTACAACCTGTGCAATTTGCAGACCCTTGGGAGAAATGGCTTCAGCTTTCAAATACTGGCTTTTCCCTCATTCAAACAACC
>DATDFS010000093.1:0-3457 GCA_036522495.1 Nitrososphaeraceae archaeon
CTGCTTGGAACCCCTATAATGGCCTTGACGGTCATACTATTTTCCATCCTACTGAGCAGTGGAATAGGCGCGTACCTGAGCGGAAGACTGTTTAGTAAAAATCCCTACAAAGCGGTCTTGATATCCATACCGGTTCTAGCTGGGATCCTGCTAGCTTATTATGCCTTCCTACAAGGTATCATAGGTTCCAGCATAGTTTTGCCGCTATATGAGAGAATTGCATTGACTTTGGCACTTTTGTCGCCTGCTGGTCTTCTGATGGGATTTCAGTTCCCGTCCGTTACTAGAATGGCTTCCGCTTCTTCGCCTTCAACAGAAAGACATGCTAACAATAACCAAGATATCACCTTGCTATGGGGAGTGAATGTGATTGCATCCGTGATAGGGACTGTGTTAACCACCACATCATCTATGGTGATAGGTTTTAATGGCAATTTACTGATTGGGTTTGGATTATATTTGGGCGCATTGGCTTCTGCCGTAGCGGCAGAAACAATAACTCGGCGACAAACAGACAGTCAAATGGTTGTTAAATAATCTATATGAGTTTAGTATAGATAACGTTTATGCATATAACGTATTGCAGATTAGTCTAAGACCAAGCCAAAAACAAAATGATTTTTCTTGTTTTTATTTGTATATTATCACATGGATATTCGACCACCCAACGTGTCAGATCTATCTTCCTAATGCATAGAAGATCACGAGGTCTTGAATATTCCCAAAGAATCTGTGCTCAGTTCCTGCACGAACAAAAATGGATGTTCCATCTTGGATAGCCTGATTCTTGCCATTTAGCTTGATAAAGCCTTTTCCTTCGATAACATAGTAAACCTCGTCGACTGAATGTGGTTCTTGTGTATCATTGTCACCAGGATGTAATCGTATGATGCCAGCCTGAATACTTCCTGTAGCTATAAACTCTCTGAAATAGCCACCCCGATCTTCGAGTTCAGAGAGAAGATCCTTTAGTTCATATACTTCTTTCAATAAACGTTCAATGCTAAAACGTTTATATTTTGTTATCCTCAGGCTTCTGATTTTTACTATACGCCTGCCGGTGCGGATACTAATAATAACTACATTCTAAACACGAGAAAATACGAAAAAAGTGTTATCCAGTATGAATCAACCAGATCGCGGGTATAAAAGCCAAACATTTACGCGGCCCGCTGTTTCAGATGTGTTTTGGCTACATGTCTGTGAGTCCGAAGATAGTGCAGACGCACAGATCTATTCAATTAGGATGTCAAGATTAATCGGATTTTCAACTGCAGGATACGAGAAATTAGACGCATTTCTGGCCCGTTAGCCGACAACCAGCTTCTTTGTGTAACCATAGAATCTGCAAATCATCATTCAAATATAATTAGGGAGAGGAGGAAGACAAACATAATATTAGAATAGTGTCCATAAATGAAACTGCTTTATTCAATATTGTTGGGATATAATACTATGGATCAGGGAGAACCAGGCGTAGATTATGACGATACTAATTTGAACCCCTTAGTGTGCGACTTGTGTAAAAAGACATTTGATAGTTTGGATAAACTGGGCGAGCATCAAAAAGCAGAGCACGACATGTAATATTAAGTGCCATATCTAAGATTCGACTAATAGTATTCATCACTAATTATTCTGAAGCCTGGGTTTATTGAAAAACATGCTTGCATGAAATTCATCTATGCAATCCTGTTTGTGGTTCATACAGAAATTTATGCTTCCAATTATTTTGTTGTCGTCGTCAGACATCAAGGGTATCCAACCTACAGCCTTTTCTTTGCAGTTTGTGATATCACAATTTCCTTTGGTCACTATCATCATCTTCTTTTGTATCTGTTCTTAAATTCTCAGTGTTTATGTTTTTCGTAATCTTAGTATAAGAACGTATACCTAGACAATTGAGAAATAAGGTTAAAGTCATCTTAACAACTATGAAGAGGACGTATCATACACTCAAAAGCGTATGTTAACTGGCTTTTTTCATACCAGAATCTCAGTATATATTCCCAATTGGTCCCCGGATTGTGGATTCGTTATGAGCAGCCCGAAAAATTTTCTATATCGGATCTGTATGCAATTCTCATGACCTTTATGAAATCTGCTCCTTATGTTCATGAATTTTCTGTGGTCTAAAACCTTCATAAATTGATTGAAAAAGGGCAGAATAAGTTTAGCGTAATGCAGAATGAATTAGGGAAATAGATGGCTACCATTATTCCACAATTACCTATATTGCGACAGATTCGCTTTCTCTTCCGGTTTCATCTCTCTCTGCGTCTTGATCTTTCTGATTGCCTCCTCGAAATGGCGCATGGATACAAGTGCGTCAGAGGTATGTTTTGCCGCTTCTTCTGGCGTAGGATACCTTTGAAGATATTCATGTAATACCAGAGAAACCGCGGTATTTGCAATTGCCGATACATCAGCGCCACTAAATCCCTCTGTGGCGTCGGCTATCGTTTTCATATTCACATCCTGGCCTATGGGTTTATCTTTTACATATATCTCAAGAATCACCTGCCTTGTCTTTCTGTCGGGTTTAGGTACAAATACAATCTTATCAAATCTTCCCGGTCTTATCAATGCCATGTCAATCATGTCAACTCTGTTGGTTGCAGCAAGCACAACTACACCTTGCAACTCCTGTATGCCGTCTAGCTCTGTTAGGAGCTGGGACACCATTCTTTCTGTACTTGTATTTATTCCTATACCTCCCTCCATTCCCGCTCCTCCCCCTCTCGTAGGAGCAATAGAATCTATTTCGTCAAAGAATATCACACATGGTGCTGCCTGTCTTGCTTTTCTGAATATCTCTCTGATACCTTTTTCAGATTCACCGACCCATTTGGACATCAATTCAGGTCCTTTTACTCCAATAAAATTAGCTTCAGACTCGGTAGCTACGGCTTTTGCAAGCATGGTCTTACCTGTGCCAGAAGGCCCATGCAGCAAGATGCCCTTTGGAATGGCATGCCCTAATTTCTTGTACATGTCTGGATAACGCATAGGCCATTCGACTGCTTCCTGCAATTCACGCTTAACCTCTTCTAGACCACCAATGTCCTTCCAACTAACATCAGGTGATTCGAGATAGACTTCTCTCATGGCAGACGGCATTACATCCTTAATAGCACTCTCAAAATCGCTCATGGTGATTATTAGCTTGTCTAGTACTTCGGGGGCAAGTTTTTCATCTTCCAAGTTAAGTTCAGGCAATAACCTTCTCAAACATTTCATGGCTGCCTCTTTGCACAAGTATTCAAGATCTGCACCTACGAAACCATGGGTCACTGCCGCCATCCTATCCTGATTAACATCTGTGTCCAGTGGCATGTTGCGAGTGTGAATCTGAAGTATCTCTAACCTACCGCGCTTGTCTGGAACCTTGATTTCAATTTCCCTATCAAACCTGCCAGGGCGCCTTAAGGCCGGATCAATTGCGTTTGGTCTGTTT
>DATDFS010000094.1:0-7953 GCA_036522495.1 Nitrososphaeraceae archaeon
TACTTTGACAATACACTTCATAGGATCGATCAAGGGAGTTTTGAGGTCAAGTTCAAAATATAACAGCCTATAGCTTCGAGCGACTTCTTTGAGTTTAACGTTACTGTCTGCGGCTATATCTTTTAAGGTTCTTGGAGTTCCCAATTCCCTGCAAGCAATGTATATTGCAGCAGCTAAGATTCCTGATATTGTTCTACCGCGTATCAGCATCCTTTCCTGGGCCTTCCTGTAGATATACGCTGTTTTCTCCACTATGGCATCTGATAACCCAAGTTTATCCTTCAACCTGTCAAGTTCATAGAACGCGTGTCTGAGATTTCTGTCAGTAGAACTATGAGTCTGTGTCCTTACATCCCAAGTCCGTAGCCTTTCCATCATAGAACGCATAGCTGCATCTATCTTGTGTCCACTCGCATCCCTATCAGGCGTTCCAATTACAGTAGCGAGGCCCATATCATGTCTTGCCAAGGAAGTTGGAATACCTGTTCTACTTTTGTCGGTTTGTACCTCTGAACTGAAAACACGCGATTCAGGCCGGTTATCTTCTATCGCATTGTTTGAAATTACCTGACCGCAGTTGCTGCAAATAATCTCTCCAGATTCAATATCTGTAATTATTCGGTTACTTCCGCAATTAGAACATCTTTGTATTAGTGGATTCGTAGAAGAATAGTCTTTCTTCTTGTTTTTGTAATTATTATTATCATTATTATCGAATTCGGAAACTAAATTTGGATATCTTGCCATAGATAACTATAATACAGTAATCGTATATAAATGTGAAAGTTACTTCCAGGTTAGTAGGTTACTTTTAGTAAGTAATTTATTAACTATATAAAGGTAAGTATATAAGATCATGCTGCTTTAGAGTAACTATGGAAAGTGTTAGGCCTTCTACTACCAAAACTTCCATCGCACAAATAATAAACCCATCTGACAAAATCGTTGAATTAAAGTCCTGTCCTATCAATAACACTTTTAAAATTATTGGCAAAAAGTTTACTGTTTTAATTTTAAGAAATATGATAAATGGTAAGCAAAATAGGTTTAATCAGCTGCTAAAATCCATTGAAAAAGGTAATCCTAAAACTCTATCTGCAAGGCTAAGAGAAATGGAAAGGCTTGGATTGATAAAGCGAAAAGTATACTCACATGAAAAGCCAATAAGAATAGAATATTATCCCACAGAAAAAGGTGTGGCGCTGCAACCGATTCTGGATATGATGGCAGCGTACTCTATGAAGTATTGTAGTAAGGATGTATTCAAAGATGCAAAGCCGCGAGAATTCAATGAAGTTTACGGAAGAGATATTGCTGAAATTGTTGCCAGGTGAAGCAAACTAAAGAAATTAATCATTAGAAGCAAAGACACGGTGTAACGATCCGAACACATTTAAAAAAAGCATGGTCCCCGACCGAGTATGATGACGACGATCCATACTAGTGCTCTATTTTCATTACCTCCGTTACAATGTCTTTCTCATAACCTCTTATTGTTTTGTTCTAATAACCCAATGTATTCAATATTTAACTTTTTTTTCTGTTCTGGAATTGTCAAATGTTATCTATTGGGGGTCGTTTTTTTAGATCCTTCAACCTGTTTCTAATAGTCACCCCAGTTACTCTCGCTGCATTCGCAATATTGTCCTGAGTTATATTCTCGCCTGTCTTAATACATGCTAAATAGAGAACTGTTGCTGCAAGTGACATGGGATTCTTTCCCGCAGATATTCCTATATCATTAATGTCATTCATGATACTCAGAGCTTGACGGACCGTCTTTTCATTTAGATTAGCCTTATTCGCAACCTTGACAATACATTTCATTGGATCAACTATCGGAATTTTAATGTCTAGTTCAAAAACCAATATTCTATATATCCTCGCGAGTTCTTTGCGTCTGATATTGCTAATTGATGCAATATCCTTTATTGTTCGTGAAATTCCCATTTCTCTACAAGCAATATATACGGCAGCAGCCAACACCGCAGCTATTGTCCTTCCACGAACGAAGCCTCTTTTTTGAACCTTTCTATAAATATAAGCGGTCTTTTCTACTGCTGCATCTGATAAACCAAGTTTATGTTTCAATATATTAAGTTCATTGAAAGCCTGTCTACGATTCTTATCTGTGGGAGTATAACCCTGTGTTCTATGATCGATAATTCTTAATCTGTTCATTGTAGTACGCGTCGCTGGATCTAATTTCTGTCCACTAGCATCCCTGCTATCTCTTCCAATTACAGTAGCGAGGCCCATATCATGTCTTGCCAAGGATGTTGGAATACCTGTTCTACTTTTAGCATTTATTTCCTCTACACTGAAGGCATTCCATTCTGGCCTGTTGCTTTCTTCTATTTTGTCTGAAATTACAATGCCACAGGTGCTGCAAATAATTTCTCCTGATTCAGGATCGGTAATGACAATCTTGTCTTTACTACATATAGGACATGCAAGTGCGGAAGGGTCTGGATATGTCCTACTCATAATGAGTTTAACCACAATATACTCACATTATAATCAATATATAGTTATCAAATACTGAATGAAAAGAGGACAAAAAATAATTTTTGAGTGCTCCTATCACAGATTTGGTTATTTTTATTCTATTTATGAACAAATACCAGAAATGTTAACTATATCTGAAGACTGTCGAAAGAGACAAGCCTAAGACTATCGCAGATGATTTTTCAGTTATAACTTTATAGGTCCAGGCTCACGAGATTTATTTATTATATGTCACAAAAGTGGTATGTATGCCGTACTCGTTATAGAATATAAATGGACCTTTGGAAAACTTGTTTCTGTATCGTTCTTTTATTTTACAGAAACACTACCTGCAGGTATAGAAATAGAGCATAGTATTATTATTGTATCGTTGTCTGTTGTGCTTTTGATACTTGTTGTAAATAAGAGACAAGATCATCATATCGATGAAATAATCCAAACGCAACACAAAATGCCTAGGCCTCTAATTCCATTAACAACGACAGCCTTGGAAAAGCAGGTTACAATATTCACATCATACTTGCTATGTGAGATAAAAATGCCAGTCACAATTGTATCTTCCCAATCTCTTCAAGATCTGGTTTCTTTATGCAGCATCTTCTGTGTTTTTTGATCTGGTTTTTAACGCACTATTACTCTGATGGTTCATGGACTATATAGTATTCCAGTTGTGGATTTGTTTGTCTTTTTTGGTTTATTGTCTTTTTTGGTTTATGGCTATTATTATATATTGACAATGGTATACGAAATATACTAATCTAGCCTATGGTTCATTTTTATCGATCGAATGTTAATACAATTCCAGATGCTAATATAGTCTTAATTGGGGTGCCAGATGAATCAAAATCACATGCTAAACGCAAAGGTACAAACAGGGCTCCGGATATCATTCGTCTTGCCTCAAACGAGTGTGAATTCTTCGAAAGAGAAGGTAAACTTATTCCTATCTCTCCCATGAGTGGGAGTTTAGAAAATAAAAAGGTATTGGATTTTGGAAATATCAGAAGAGAAGAATTATATCAATTGATGGCTGATCTAGTTTCAAATAAAAAAGTACCAATTATTATTGGTGGCGATCACTCTATTACTAGTTTAGCTTTAGAAGCGATCGGAAATGTCTTTGGTAAAATTGGGCTACTTTATTTTGATGCGCATCCAGACTTCGTTTCATCAACAAGGAACTATTATGGATCTGTATTAACAGATTCGGCTGCATCAATAGATTTTAAAAAAAGCATGTTAATTGGAACTAGAGCTGCCGAGCCTGAGGAATTGGAAAATGCAACAAAGGTTGGATTAGAAGTTATTACCCCTTTGGACATTGTCGAATTAGGGGTTTTAAACATTGCTAATAGGTTCATGTCCAAAGTAAATGACAAAAAATACGTTTCCATTGATCTTGATTGTCTTGATCCTGCTTTTGCTCCAGCGGTCTCAGTCCCTACCCCAGGTGGTGTATCGAGCATAGATCTCATTTACCTCGTAAAGCAGGCAGTAGAAAGTGGAATTATAGGAATAGACATAGTAGAACTTTCTCCTGATTTTGATATTAATGATATAACTGCTTCCTTAGCAGCGAGGATACTATTGGAATCAATTGCATCTATAAGATAGTATTCATCCTCAAATCAAATATTGATGTGATGATATAGATTACAATGCATATCTACTTTTTATGAATACGTTGCTATTGGATACTTTTCAATGTACTAATGCAAGAATAGGAAAAAGATCCTGAAAGTAGTGAGGTATTTGCAGTAGGATCTGAAATATCATTACATCTTACTTTCTTTCAATATGATGCCATATCGAATATAACTTGACATGCTATCATGCATATAATGATAAAAAAAAGCATTGTCAATCAGAAATTATACATAAGGGCGTGTTTGTAATATATATCGATAGGTTAAGTGGCATGGGATATGAAAATGTTGTCATCATTGCTATAGCGGCGATTGCTTTGTTATTTGGAGCTAAGAAATTGCCCGAATTTGCTAGATCACTAGGTAGAGCACGGTCAGAATTTGAAAAAGCTAAAATGGAACTCACACAAGAGACAGGCGGATCTAATGAGATTGAGAAAAGAAGAAAGCTTGAAGACATAGCATCAAAGCTTGAAATCGAAAATACAGGTTCCCTTTCTGATGAAGAGCTACATAGGAAGATTCTTGAATCTATAAAGAGTAATCGTCGTGATGTTGTAAAGTAGATTAGTAAGCATTAGCAGTTAACATCCTGAAATAATGAGTGAATCTGTGGATCTAAGCTCAATCAGACGCCTAAAGAGAGCATCCCAAGTTATTAAAGAAGACGTTAGTACCATCAATAAAAAATTGCAATTTATCAGAATTTAGGACAATCTCTTTTGCAGTAGAATAAGTCGTCACAGCAACCATCCTATAAATTCTCTTTTTAAGAGAAGAAATATACTGTGTAGTATATTAACTTCTAGAAAATTCAACTTTTCGACAGCCTTTGTCTGCGCTATTTATCTTGTAATTGCCTTACTAACGCATTAATATCTTCGTTCTGAATGCTTTACGCTTTCACGTTTCAATCGGGGTTTTTGCGGTATAGAGCATAATCAAATGTTTTAAGAATGCAAATGCAATCCAACCAAAACTATCTGATAAAAATAATATTGCAGTAGTTGAATTCAGTAGATTCTTTTTATTCCTTCTATATCAGTCCGAGTTGCAAAAAATAGTTGAGAAGAGAGAAGATTGGTCGTTGATTTTTTGTAGTTCTTACTGCTTTGCTATAACGAGTTGTAAGACACAGTGATCCATTGAATTACCTCTTATTATCCTGGTAATGTGCCCGAACCTGCTGTGCTTCCGCCGCTGCTACCTGTGCCAGAACCTATACCTGTATGCCCTATACTTGTACCTGCACCTGCTGTGCTTCCGCCGCTGCTAAATCCTGGGCTGTAGACAGTGTTATAACAATTGATTGCATCAGCTCGAGTTAATGTAGGTAGTGCTCTTACACAGCTAATGAACTTACTCAATCCCGTTGAGGTGCTGCTTGTCCCGCCCTTGCCCGTTGCGCCTAGTGTTGAGGTGCTACCTATGCTTGTACCTCTTGTGCTTGTGTGTTTTTTTGTTTTTGTTTTTGCTGCAAATGTTGAGGTAGCAAAGCTACCTGCAGTTACTAGTGCTATTGTCATGACAATTGCAAAGATTGCCAATGCTGTTGATGTTTTTATTTGCATAGATGAAGGTAAATTAACATCTATTATAGATATTGCTTAACTAGGTTAATTCGGTTAGTTAGGTTGTAGTTTTCACTCATATGTCATCATAATACAAAAAAAGTCTATTCTATAAGAAGACAAAGAAGGAAAATATCTAACTATGAAATACTGATGATTCTACTAACTACTATCGTGGAAAAGATCCTATGGGACAGAACTTGGACTTACAGCAGCAACAATTTCTTTACATGTCATGCTTAACGAGCTGCCAAGAGAACTCATAGCACATGTATCTGAAGTAACAGAAGTATAGTCATCCTTTCAATCGGGGAATTCAGAAAAGATTAGTATTGCTGCTCGGTAAGGGATCAAGTTGCTTCATAGATTTATGTATCATCATGACGAAAACTAACATAGCTACTACTATAAACCAACCAGATAAGCCGAAGGAATATGCAAAAATCTGAGGTGAAGAGCCCCCAGTATGCCCCAAAAAAGATGATGGTTGTGCTAGAATGAAATCTCCAACTGTACGAATGCATAAAGATATGATAATCAAAACCATAGGGATTCTATTGAAATTAGTAAAGTGAATTATTTTACCAATTATTGGTGGAAGCATTAGCGGCAGATATAATGCGATAGTAAGTCCTATGAATCCTATGGCAATGCTATGAATTACAAGGTCGTAAAAAACAAAGTATTGACCAACTATACTGAATAAAATAGCTGTAGAGATACCGATAAAGAGAAACAAAAATGATACTCTAATATGAATAACGGTAAAGCTATAGCGAGCTTTCTTTTCTCCCTGAATGAGACGCAAGATCTCTCTGTTATCAAATCCTCCAAATGCATAAATTGCTCTGGCGAACGTCAATACGGACGCAAATAATGTAACATTAAAAATTATTGAAAGTAATAACACATTCGCAAACATAACGGATGCAAGACCTAAAATTATACAAAGCGAGACGAAAACTAATGATGCAATAGCTGAGGTTTTCCTTGGTCTTATGAATCCCAGAAAAGATGGCACTGTCTTGTACTCAATTCCAAAAATCATGAGTACTGGAAAGAGTAGCCATAACTGGATATGAGTAAGTGAGCTGGCATGTCTGTATCCTGATAATTCAATGACATTGACAGTTATCAAAGCAAGTAGACAGAGAGTAATGAAATAATCTGACAGCCCCAAGAGCTTTGGTCTAATTCTCAATGTCCAGAAGACTATTGCTAGAAAGATAGTTACTCCCGAAAGCCTTGAAATTATAATCCATGTTGAGAAGTTTCTGTAGTTATCTCCAACTGTTTGGATGAATTCGAAAATCAGAGATGTAACTATCAGAATGAATGAAACATATGCAAGCTTTATAGAGGCAAGCTGTATATTTCTGAACCTGGGAACTATCATATAACCTATACCCATGATCAGCAATGTTAGAAAGCCATCCATTTGCAGTATTTTGTGAAGACCATATGTGCCATGGAACCACTCGGGTAGATCCACGCCAAATATCGACATCATCCATATTGAACCGATGGATGTTCCCAGGAATAGAAGAATTACAGCTGTGATTATAAATGGTTTACTAACAAAACTGTAATTGGTAGTATTAGGCAAATATTTATTCTATTGAGTTCTTCTTTGATCTATTTTATCGTTACAAGCATCAAATCATATGAAGGGCTTCAAACCTTTGAAAATCTCATACCAGAGCCTCCAATTCTTCGAGCGCCAGCCCCCAATAGATTGGAGCAACTAGATATACAGATCTATTGAAGCCATGATATTGTTGGCCACAGGGTAAATAGAACAGCGACTGGCAAACACGCATTCAAATTATTCCAAAAATAGTGTTGGTGATGAAAGCCCAAGGAAACTATGGCAGAGTGGAATGTCATCAATTGTCTGATTCTAATAATTCTAATAATCCGACCTTGTTTTAATATGTGAGTCGTACGGTGCTTGATCAATCAACAACTATGGTCTAATAATAAATAAGCCGGTATAGTCAACGATATATTAAAGAAGAGAGAGATATATACACTTCGGGTGAAACGATGGATATTGGAACACGCTGGCTTTTGGTCCTCGGCATCGGGACACTATGTTTTGGTATCTCGTTATTTGTTCTACGTATTCCAATCAGAACGATCATTGTCTTTTTCTCAATTGGTTTACCATTAGTTGCACTGTGGTTATATGTTGATGTAAAGTCGAAACAACAGAAGACTGTCGATGT
>DATDFS010000095.1:0-5957 GCA_036522495.1 Nitrososphaeraceae archaeon
ATTGGATATTTGAAGGAAATTTTGAACGTCTATTTGCTCTTTGTAAAAAGTGTTTATGGACTGCAACGATATTTAAATCCAGAGAAAAGAAGAGCATTATCGCTTTAGATACATGTCCAACATGTTTCGATAAGAATATCCGTCTAATTCCTCTTGTATATGTAAGCCCATGTAATAATAGTAATACGAATCAGTCTGCTCCAAAAAAAGTAGATATTGATTTAAGCTAGATACATTCTGGTTGGCGCTATGAGAAAGCAAAAATAAATACAGTCGCTATACGCTGCAAAACCAGGAACTTGGTCCTTCATACCACAGTTCAAAGTTCCTGACACATACAACTGCGGCGTTTGTGATATGTCATTATATAGATGCACCTCTTTATCCACAATTTTCTTGTGTCTGTTGACCCGTCTTCATATTCATTAATATAGCATTACTATCTGTGACCAATTAGATGAAGTTAGTTCAGATATCTGATCTACATATTGGAGGTCTATTCAAGCAAGATGCTTTCAATACAATTGTCAAAGAGGTTAACGATGATCTAAAGCCAGATGTAATAATCATATCAGGCGATTTGACAGACGACGGATTACTATTCCAATTTGAGCAAGCTCGTAAAGAGATCGATAGGTTCAACTGTCCGAATTTAATAGTCTTCCCTGGAAATCATGACTATCGTCACACAGGCTATCTTTTGTTTAAGAAATTTTTTCCGTTTACAAAGCAAATTTATGAATTTGATGATAATATAGTCGTAGTTACACTTGGAACTGCTAGACCTGATCGAGACGAGGGTGAAGTGGGACATAGACAAAGCATATGGATGGAAGAAACCCTTGGAAAATACAACAATTTCAAAACGAAGATTGTAGCAATGCATCACCACCTGATTGCCATACCTGATACAGGCTATACGAATGTGGTAGGTATTTCTGATGCGGGTGATACATTAAGAGCATGTTTGGAATCCAAAGTAGATCTGGTCCTTTGTGGCCATAAGCATAGACCATGGCTTTGGAACTTGGGAACACTAAAAATTGCATATGCAGGTACGGCGTGTTCATGGCGCTATAGGGGAGTTTTTGAAGATACATATAATATCATAGATGTTAAAGACGGTAGAATGGATATAGACATCAAAATAGTTGGTGGAAAAAGGATGCCTCTATCAGATGTGGTTAGGAGATACGAATCAGAGGAAAGTCGATAATATCAAAATAGTTGGTGGCTACAACTACCAGGCATAGCAATTCTTATCCCAACAGCACAAGGATTGAGTACCCTGAAAGCACTGGAGATAGCTGCAATTGTCACATTATGCTAAACTTTGCCTAAAACAATAAGATATCGCCAAGCATGCAGTGACAGGTTTTAAATTTGAAAGATGAAGTATTATTCGAATATGCTTGTGGTTCGCCTCTGACTTCTATAACAGCCTGTAAGATATGTAAGGAGCATATCTGTTGGGCATGTAGTAAATGCAATAAAATTGAAGGCATTACTCACACATGTGGAATTTATTGAAGCCATAAACACATAAAAAAGACATAGGATCATTGATATCAATCACATCAGCATACTGTAACGATGATGTTGGTATAGAAAATCGTAAATGCAGCAATAATTAATTCAACAGATGATTGAAAAGAAACGATCGATACAGATGGATTCTCTCAACTATGAAAAATTTACATCAATTATTTAATCTAGACTCGATTTACTATGCTTTACTATTACCAGAGTTAATGTGGATTTGACTCCTTCGATTTTTCGAATTTTTGACATTACGATGTTTTGTAGCTCTTCCTCTGAGCTTACATTAACTTTGGCAATTACATCATACGTAAAATCTACTCTATAGATGTCAATAAATTCGGATAATTTCTTTAGCTCATTGACAACATGGTTTTGAAAGCCAATGAGGCAGTTAATAAGTAGGAATGCGGAAGTCATCAGTATAACAAACAAGTATAAGTGATATAATATAATATGCCTCAAGATATAAACGTCAACTGCAAGAGATATTCTAGATAAAAATGTCAATGATCATAACTCCTTAACATGAAGAATCTGCATTCCTGCAATCTAAATGGACTTTTTCATCAGAGATATATCCACCATAACTCTTGTATGCCAATTTAGTGCATTGGTTTCAGAACCCACCTATTTTTGTAACATCAGGTTCTTCTGAACCGCATGACCAGCAAATTGTCTCGGTCATACAAATAGCAATCATTCAATAACTGAGAAACTATAATCTATTGTCAGGCCACACCTTCTAAAACAGATTGGTGAATATATGTTAGAGGGCGATAAGCACAATTCATTATAAGCTATAAGTGCATAAGTGTGCACATGACCAATGGAATAATTGGAGCTATCGTCTTTATCATAGGCCTAGTTGTATCTACCATTATAATCTATATCGTCACTAGATTATTTGGAGAAAAAGAGGGAATAGCAAGAGCATTCATAACCGCCATTATCGGTGCGGTAATCTATGGCATAGCACACTTTTTACTGGGTAATGGCTTGTTATCTGCAACAATCGGAGGTATTGCATGGTTGTTAGCTTTGAGAGGATTATATGGTATAGGATGGATCAAAGCATTCATAATTGCAGTTATTATATGGATATTCTCTGCTATAGTTGGTGTTTTGTTACCTACTGTTACATGAATACAGAATACTGCCAAGACTTTTCTTTTCGTAATGCTGCGGACTTGTAGTAATGAAAATAATGTTGTTGAAACTCCTACTATTAAACCAATTATCTTTGGGTTTTCATTACTTTCAATCAAGAGATGAAAATTTAGACAGACCCAATGCTACGATAATAATAATGGTAACCCAACAATTGTATGACCATGTGCAGTCTTAACTCATGCATGAGCTGGAAAACTAGATGAATTTCTGCTCCATGATCCATGATCTGAGCACAGTACCTAGTAGAAATAGCGAACGATATACTTGATGTTACCGTAATAGTAATGGTGACATTAATACTTGACAAGGAACAATTCAACGTCAATGAAAAGATAAACCATATAGTATCGGATATTATAAAACAATAGAAAATACGACTACCAACGGCAGTAGCATCAATAGGGATATTTCATAAAATGTAAGAATAATCTTTGAATCAGTCTGCTGAAAGGACAAAAAGAAGCCTCAGGTGCATTTAGCCTACACAATATCAATAGCCGACAGCTCGATACACACTCACATACCCATATAAAAGACCGGTGCCCTCTTATGCCATACTATTAATTTTATCGATCTGTTACTTCACGAAAGGAACATTATCTTTCTACTTTGGAGTATTTTCTTGTTAGAAGTATCATTATCTTATCTGATATAGTTTCAATACCAATTGGCTTTGTCATAAATTCATCTGCCCCATAATCTAAAACCCTAGTCTTGTGTGTTTCGTCTTCTGCAACTGCGCATACCTTGATATCAGGATTCATTCTCTTAGCTTTGACTATTACCATTGTTGCTCTATCTGCCGCTATTTTGCCATTTATACAAATAACGTCTACTTTTGCTTCTAACTCTTTTAATTTATCCAAGCATTCCTCTGCACTATAGACTTTATGTACGTCAAATTTTTTCAATTTAAGTATAGCTGTGAGAACTAAATTCACATCTCCATCATCATCTGCAACTATAGCAGTATGAACGGGTAACATGGTAATTTTTTGTACAAATTATGTCCTATTAATAAGCAGCGGCGTATTAATAATGCATTCATATATATAGACATAGCAAAATACTATGCCGACTTTTATCTATATACTATTTTAACTTTCGACGTGCCATCGATCTCTTCAGTACTCAAATTACGAGACTCCAGTATCGGAATCGTTGGCAAGCGCGGATAACTCAAAATATAAGATCCTTGTAATCACCATAGTCCGTCTGGAATTGTTTTCCTCGACATATGTGATCTATGGCTGACGGTGTCGAGCAGCAACAGCAGCTGCTGCATTAGTACCAGCGGTATTCAAGTTGGCTACAATAGGCCCAGTAGTGCCTCGTTTGTTACTAATGGAAACGTTGCAATCTCTTTGAAGATCAGATGTGTGTCTTTTAGATTATCAGATCTTCCTCTAAAATCTGTCAATCCATATATGCGATAGCATTGTTTGTAGTAGATGAGTGTCGTCAGAGGGTAGCAACAGAAAAATTGTGATCTCCAATATTGTGCTACAATCACTCGCTTTGTGTCTCCCTACTACTGCTAATAACAACCACAATGGGCGATTCTTAAATTTAGCTACAATGGAATCTAATTTTTTATCCTCTTTTTATCTTTGGATAATTGACATAATGATTGCTATGTATGTTCTGATAATATCGCCACCACAGATGTAATTAGTCGGTAAGCAATATGGAACGACATCGTTTATTAGCTACAATGCAATCAAAAAACCTCTTCCTTTCAGTACTGCAGAACAACGATGTTAGTGTCGAATATTGTTTTGTTCTCAGTACTCTCTAAAGAGCCTTTTTGTATCTATGGAGGATCATCATTTAACAGAGTATCGTTTGGATACTTGGGTGTATCTGAGCATTAACTTTTTTTATGGGTAACACACTCTAACACAATATGAAAAACGTTATTGAAAGGATTGACTCTGCAATTGAAGGACGTAGTTTGTTAAAACATCCGTTTTATCAAATGTGGTCAGAAGGAAAGCTAACTCTGGATCATCTACGAGGCTATTCGAAGGAATACTTTCAATTAGTTAAAGCAGTTCCTGAATTTGTAGAGAATATCTCCGCACTTACTGCAGATCCTTCTATAAAAGAATCTGTTGAACAGAACATGAAAGAAGAATCGGAACATATCGAACAATGGATCAGATTTGCTGGTGCCATGGGTGTTCCAAGAAAAGAACTTGTAAACTACATTGCAACAGACAAGACAAATGATGCTATTTCTGATTTGACTCACATAACATCCCTATCTTTAGAACAAGCGGTAGCTGCCATGTATGCATATGAGAAGGAATTACCAAAGATAAGCAGATCAAAAATAGACGGTCTAAAGAAATTTTATGGCATGAGTGATGGTACAGATGCTACAAATTATTTTGAAATTCATGAAGAAGCAGATGTGAGGCACGCAGCAGTATGGGGTAATATTATACAAAAAATTCCTATAGAAAAGGAACGATTGGCATTCGATGCAGCTGTTTTATCACTTGAAATACAAAACAAACTGTTGGATTCAGTCCAGGAAAAGAATCTAGGATCATCTTGTTAATGCATATACTCAAATGATCGTTTTTTCTTGGCAAGTTTCATCATGCGGGTCAAATGCGCGGACTGTGGTTGTTTGCCAAAAGATTGTAAACAAAGTAAATCGCCTAATGACTGTCAAAATTGTAGCTTGGAAGAATGCTGCTGTTGGATAGGCCGCTGCTATCATCTATAATAAGTCGCTAGAGGGGAAATTGGTAAAGAAATTGAGTAATCACAAAGACATCAATCCAAACGATATATACAAGTCGGCGAAGGAATGACAACGACACACACGACGTCCATGCAGACGCTGTTAGGATCGATGATACTATTACTGTATCTGGATTATCAATTGGACCTAGAGGAAGCCAGAGCAATGAATTAGATCTAATCCTATGGATTGAATGGGATCTTGAGAGAGGCAGTGTAGCATTAACTGAAGGTCTGGGCCAATATGAAATATTGAAAAAGTCGGATAATAATGCCCAGATAATTTGATAAGTTCATTTAAGAACGGCAATCATTAAAAAAGAGGGGTATGTTTGTGTATACAATGACAACAGGAAAGTATTTCAACAGAGGCGTGATGGCGTTGGATTCACCATACATAGGACATGTAGTAAGAGAAACGGATGACAAGATAGTTGTGTTTGGTGAGAGAAATGATAGATATGATATTCCAAAATCAGAAATTCAAATGA
>DATDFS010000096.1:0-6039 GCA_036522495.1 Nitrososphaeraceae archaeon
CTGTAATGGCTTCTTTCCATCGATAGTATTACTTGTTTTGACATACTATAAACACACGGAGTACAGGATTCTGGACGATATTGATAAGTTCTTGAGCGAATGGAAGTCGGTTCTAAATACGTTAGAGAGCAGTAACAACTGTAAAATAGAGTCATAAAATAGGAATAAAAACAAAAGATATCAAAACATTTTACCGAACGGTCGATCATATGAAGACACAGAAATCGAAAAATATAATCCCGGAAAAAATCCGAAAACATGGTAACTGGGAAAAACAAGATTCTAGCGAAAATCATTGAGTCGAAGATATGGAACGAAATCTCTTCCACATCTCCAGAGAGCCATACGGTTAATAGTAGCCTATTTTGCCAGAATCATGGGTCGAATCATTTCTAAATAAGCTTGCACTGACGCCATAACATTCTATGCTATGAACGCCCTCTTACATCGCCATCACCGTCATGACAAAGTCCATTATGTATCATGATAACTACGAACTCCAACAATTTTATATTTCCGAATACAGTATCTACCTTCTACTGGTTAACATGTCATCAGCAGCGAATATGACTATCGCAGAGCACCTTGGTGAGCTACGATCAAGAGTACTTCGAACAGTAATCTCCATCTTAGTTCTCAGCCTTTTTACTATCAGCTTTGGCCTCAAGCCACTTGAATCCAATGGTCAGGTGTTATTTTATTACCCTTTCCCAGATCTGTTTCATAATATCTCTGTCCAAATTACGTCTTATATGAGAGATACACTACTTCCCTCAGAGGTAAAGCTAATTCAAACTGCTCCAGGACAGGCGTTCTTTGCCCAAGTTTATGTCTCCTTATTGATCGCTATTATAGGCTCTATACCAGTAATTGTCAAGGAAATATTTGGATTTATTTCTCCAGCCATCGAAAATAAACATACTAAGAACAAAATTAAAGTAATCAACGTTTTTCTACCGATGGTATCATTATTCATCGCCGGTATCGTATTCTCCTATATCATTGTAATTCCATTTACTCTTACTTTTCTATACAAGTATGGGCAGAGTTTAGGTGTTGCAACATTTCTCAATATAAACGACTTTATATCGTTTGTACTACAATTCTTCCTAGCATTTGGAATTGCTTTTGAGCTCCCTGTTATCATGTATGCATTTGCTCTAGCTGGATTGATCGGAGCCAAATTTTGGAGGAATAACCTTAGATATGCCGCCTTTATTTTGGTAATTTTTGGCGCTTTAGTAACTCCTGACGGTAGTGGGGTTACCATGTGGTTTGTCGCCGGACCTATGATTGTACTGTATGTTATAGGTATGTTAGTAATTGAAAGAAGAGAGAGGAGAAACATGCCAGTAATCCCTTGAGAAGTGAAACAAGAGAAAACAACGCATCACATTCAGCAGCGACTGAACTACGAATTAACAGACCATAGTGATAAAAGATCTTTCTACCTTCATATATCGAGGTCCCAGCTCTGAGACATGATCTATGCATTTTCTTCTTAAGCTATTTCCTGGAGCCTGCCGGGCAGTATTTTCTAACACTCCCAGATCAAGATAATAAGTAGATACGCCCACGTTACACTTAATGGCTTATAATACAATAGAATCTATTGTTCATAGCTCGATTTTTATAAAATATGGTTTGCTTGGACTCTTTCTTAACGGGATGCTGTCTTCAATCATCCCGATTCCGACAGAACTAACAATATCAGGTTTGTTACTGTCCGGTCAAAGCAAGACTATGGTATTTATCGTACTAGTGATCAGCTCTGTAATTGGAGGATTTATTGCTTATTATGTAGGTTACAGTGGCAACAGATTTTTGAGACGCCTGCATAAGGTACCTAAGAAACATGAGGAGGATAGAACTCACCTCTTGCTAGAAAAGTATGGCTGGATGATAATATTTTTTTCTCCCTGGATACCTATAATCGGGGATCTTATTCCAATAATTGCAGGTGCAAAAAAATATAATTTTAAAATTTTCATTATCACTATGATAAGCGGAAAAGCGTTGAAGGCAATAGCAATAGTTTTCTTTAGCAGTTGGATTTTACCTTTGATATTCCCCTAGAGAGAATCAGAGTCCTATGGACCAAATCCAAACGGAAAGAATGTTCTTTAATCTATTCTTTCTGACTAATATTGATGGTGGGAATAGTATGAAATGTTCATGTTCTGGTTAAGTTTAGCTATGTATAAACTGTGACGAGATGAGTCACTAATGGGTCGTACCGTTATCAACCTCTTGTCATTTCTTAAAAGGCATCTTCTCTTCCAATAAAGAACAGTTCACCCCCTTAAGACCCTTATTCTCTCGACAATCCTCACGTAAACATCGATAAGATCCGCCTTTTGCTTTTGTATCACTAAATCCTTTTCATCCTTTATTTCCCTAGAGAGCATTAATATTTTCTCTCTGATTATAAATTCGACGGGCTCTAAATGCAGTTGGGACGTTCCATACTTATCCAATGGAATGTATTCCTCCCCAGATGCAGTAGTTTGATGATTTATTTTTGGTATATTTTGCCTATTTCCGCAATTAACACAAGAGATTTTCTCGTTGAATTTAACCTGGACTCCACCACATTTGCTGCACGGTTCGCTAATAAGAGATCCTCCTTTTAAAAGGAGTGCAGCTGCATTCTTTATATCCGCCGATTTATCTACGCGATCTTTTGAATCTGAAGACATAATATATAGTATCTATACCAAGCGCTTAATTTTCTTTTTCTTAGCCTAATGACATCATGGCCTTTCAGGGAGAGAGATTTGCATCTAACTTGTTGAGCAATGCGGTGGTAGCCATACACATGTCACTAGGCGCCCGACAACAGCAGAGCTAAAAACGACTACCCATCAAGATCATTTCACATTGTTCACAGATCTTTTCGTCTATGTGCGATTCCATCGTACGGTGGACATCGCAGATGATGAATGTGTAACGCATATAGTTACATAGTTGAACAAACTTGGCCATTGTGCTTGGAGTGTATGCTTTGTTAGAAGCCAAGTCTCTAGCAATATCTTCGATCATACGTGTCACTTCCAAAACAGACCCTAGCTTGGCCACTAACTGAGTATCCCCTCTAGTACCTCTTACATAATTACTAACGGCTGCCTGAGTGACACCGAGTACTTTTGCTACATCCTCCTCCTTGAGACAATATTCCTTTATGAGTTTCTGAGCTAGAATGGATCTTATGGCTGGTATTAATGATTTAGCCTCAATTTCAGAAGGCAACAACATTACTCTTCATTCTAAGAAACCTCTGGAGACTATATAAATATTGTTTGAGTTCTAGAGGTGCTCTTAACTTTGGGGAGATTTTATCCTCGTTTCCTCCCCCGGTCTTATTGTCTCCTCCTATGCATCAAACCTCTTATTATGACATATCCATTTTTAATTAATAAATGCTGTTAGCAATCTCCAATTTTCACACAGTTTTTCCTTAACTTCTTTTGGCAGAGTAAGTTACTTTCCATTGCTAATTGTTATTATTGGCATTCCTAATATCTTCTCAGACATATTAGCAGTATAAGTTGGAGTCTAAAAACTCTCAAGTTAACAGAGCCGTTCTAGACACTCTATTCAGTATCGAGGGATGGTGTGACGACCAGATCTAATTGTTAGATGATTACTTGAAAAATTTGATGGTTGTGGGGCATTGTCAAAGTAATATGGGACAGCGTTCTCCTTACGACAAAGTATTCACTACCAATACTAATATTATTGTTTGATATATCTGTCGAGCCTGACGTTTCAATATGGACTGAAATACTCAATCGGAGAAAGTATATTCATAATCTAATTTTTCGAGGTGGTCCATTAAGCCCTGTATTACTACTCTGGCAGGATGATCTGATCATTTACTGCTCAAGGATTCGCTCTTTTCGAAACCAAAATAGCAGGAATGACATTGTTCCTTCCCATAAATTACGCCCCGCTTGCCGCATTTTATGCAGATCTTGTCTTGGTCTATGGTCGAATCTAATGATTTGGCTTTTTGCAGGCATTTGCCACAAATCGGTGCTTCAAGATCATAACTTGAAAGGAAACCAGAACCACACTGGGAGCATCTTAGGCTATACATTTTTCCCTTTGGTTTCCAACGTCTAAATAAATTAATCATGATACATTTCAATAATTTTAGAGTACTATCACCATTTAACTGTTGGGTCCAGAAAAGCGTAGACGATTGACAGAAATAGTAGCTAATGATATAAGTAGTTAAAGGGCTAAAAGTGATTATGTGGGGTCTTAGTATATATATTATGAGACTAGCCGATTACATTAAAGGAAGAAAGGTTAGGAGACAACGTTTACAAGATACCAAAGTATGCCGAGTCTGTGGCCGTAATTTTAACAGTGAGGAAGAATTAGACAAACACACAATAGAGCAGCATTCAAACATGGTTTAATACTCGGAGCTTGCTGTCCGCCAAAAATGGTCAGTTACGATATATTTAGAATATGCGCTCCAAATCGTGTATTCCAGCATTCTTATGATAGTCATGGTACTGGTGAATATCAACTCACACTTGCCTAAGTTTTGTTATCCAAGATTTAGTAAACATTCTGACAAGATATAAGGAAAGGTCAAGATAGTCTGCAGAAGATGAAGAAAACGTAAGGAAGTAGCGCCTTACTAATAATCTAGAATCTCTAACAATTGTAAGAAATGAACCTTCATAAATTGATGTCTAAAACAGAAAGAATCGAAAGCTGCTGCTTTATCGAAGTCATTACATTTGAAAGTCTGGCTTGGGCTAATATGAATAGGATCAAACAAATTACGTACTATAACACTATTGCGGTCGTTGCCAGAATAAGGGGAAAGTCTTAACAAATAAAGTATTGTAACCGTGACCAGACCAAACCATTTTAATCTTGAAAATTGATTTCAAAAGTTGCGGAAACCTCTCCTTCGTCGAGCGGTGTACTGGGCGGCTGTTAAGGAGTTGATCCTCCACATGCTTGACATGCTAGCAGAATTTAGTTTTCATAAATAATCTAAATAATACCAATAATTCCAATCATCAAGAACGTAACTCCAAGCCTATGCTGTTCTCTGTCATGTACCTCAGCTGCACTGTGTTTTGCAATTTGATGAGTCCATATATAGCAGTCATAAAATTGAGAACGACTCTCTTCCTATCAATTAGCCTTCTCCAATTTCGTTGTGCTATCTTTCACAATCATAATACTACATATTATGAAAACTATCTGAATGAATTCTATTGTTACCTCTAATTCACTTACCGGTAATCCTCTAGCTGGTACTGCAATGACGAACAGTGCAATTAAGGTCATTGTTCCACCTATACCAACATAATACCACAACTTGTTCCATCCCTTGAGGACAGGTATCACCCAGAACAGTTGACTTACACCAGAGACTAGAAAGAATATTGTAACGTTTATGGGCATTAACCTAAAAAACATTGGAATAATTGCTAGATGTAATACACCAGCAATAAACGTGGATACGGCAGCTACATAAAATAATACTCTTTTCATCAAGGTTTGATTTTGAAATATTCTATGTAATATACTTATAAATCGATCTTATCAATGCTGTCTGAGGTATCAGATTTTAGGAGCAGAAAATATATTCGAGAGCGAAGAGGAATTAAATAACAATATCACGTCTACTGCTACAATCAAGGAATCAACATCTCATATTCGCCTGGATTATCAAAAAAACCTTTCAGCTCCGATATCAGATCGTTATGTTCCTAATCTAACTTTTTTGTTCATTCAGTGCCTCATGAAACATTTCTTCATAATGCCCTCGCAATGCAAACTGGAATTTTCTGTTGAACTCCTCAGATATTTTGGGATAGTGTTTTTCTACAAGATTCTTGCAAATTAGCCCATGTCAGGCGACATAATTTGCCTCAAGGCTTGATTGCAAAGTTCTGTATGTTATATGATAAATAACATAGCAATCTAACTAGGCAAGATATTTGATGGAACTTGCGATATGTGGCAGGACAGACTTGATCTGATATGCAGGAATAGTAGATTGAT
>DATDFS010000097.1:0-7791 GCA_036522495.1 Nitrososphaeraceae archaeon
CATGCAATTTCGCTTATAATGAGGATCCATGCTGCACAATTTGGACATGGGTTTATGTGTGGGCTTTCAAGTTTTATATTACGATTGACTACCAAAAAATTTCAGATGATATGCGGATGTCGATGTATCGAATGCAAGAGCCAGCAGCTTGAAAGTTTTAGCTTTTTTGCTTCAGATGGATTTGAGGAGGTGCATCATACATGCCTATCTTGTGGCATACATTTCAATCATCTGGATGGCGATACTCATATCATTTGTCAAGCATGTAACTACACCCAGCCTAAAAAGAAGCGAGAGCCCGAACCTGACTAGTGCTATTAGCACTATTGGAATTGCAAGAAACCTAGGATATGTCTAGAATCCCGAAATTACCTATTATTCTTTCTCGTTCTGTTCTACAACAATTAATTGTCTAATCTGATTGTATATGTGTAAGAAAGCCAGACCCTTCTCTGTCGTTTTATAAGTTCGCCTTATTTCTATCAAACCATTCTCTACTAGAAGCGATAAATATTCATTTAACTGCGAGTAAGACAAAAAGGCTTCATACATTAATTTTGTCTTCTTAACTCCACTGATCGTATTAGCTCTCTCTAGGATTGCCACAATTATCTCAAATTTATCTCGATATTTCATATAATTGGTAGCAGGATTGTTATACATTGGGGAGTAATTAGGCGTTGTAGTATTCATTTTGTAAAAAGTTTAGTAGCTCTAATTCTTATATGGGTACTTGTAATATTTATATAAAATGGATTCTGAATCTAGAGGATTTATATCATAATGTATAATAAGGAATCTTGTAAGTCATGCGGATCCCATCTCACTCCTGTTTCATTCTGTAAAGTTTGTAAGGAGCAAATCTCATGGGTATGTGATAGGTGTGAAGGAATGTCTGATGTGACTCACTCGCACGCACAGACGATTGTTACAGAATAGGTTACAGAGAAAAGAAAGAGGAAGAAGCGGTAGGAAAGATTCGTGTCGTAGATTGTTAAGCTTATTGCTTTGTAAAATATCTTCGCTAGCGTTACATTGCAATTTACTTCAAATAAGAGAAAAAGAGGATATAAATTTATAATGATAATACTTTGAATCTACAAGACAAATCCAACGTCCATAGACGTAGCTAATCTAGTGGAAGAAATCATTAAAGTGGGATTGGATGATGTAATGCAAAAGCACCATGATAAACCACTTGAAAAGGAAGCCAAGAGCATAGTGACAGAGCTAGCTTCCTACAGTTCTTAAAAAAGTTATTTCAAATTCAATTATCACCGGGAGATATCATACAATTTGAATCTGGAAGTAACAGTAAATACTACATGCTATCGGCAACTGGAACATGGGATGGGATAGTCAAATTACAATAATAATGAAGTAGGATCTTCAATAAACATAGAAGATAGAACCATTAATATTTTTGTTATAGCCGTTGTATCAGTGCAGTTTATTATATAAGAGTGAAGGAAGCTATTGCTACATAAGGGTCCAGCTCTAGCTCTACCAACCAAAATAAATAGATAGGGTTAACCTACCTGCAGACTATTATTCTATCAACAAAACACCAGTACAGGAAAACCAAAAACTAAATGTATTGTACCAATAATGAACTTAAGGAATTCAACACTTTCAGAAAAATGAGCTGCCAGTAAAAAGATGTGTCTTGTTAACGCAGAACACCGTATAGAAGCAAAACTTCCAATTTTAATAACCAAATTTTGCTACAGGCTAATGATGAGAGGCATTGTTCTCTGTGACCTTCCATGGTGTCCCTTCGAGCTTGGCATATTTCAGATATGCTCCTTTTTTATCGACGTTCGGCAATTTCACATTGTTCATAGTAGCCTCGACTAGAATTGTCTTGAACATTTTACAATTTGTTAAATTGGAGTTTTGCAGATTTGCCCACATCAGATTTGTCCTAGTCAGGTCGCAATTGATAAGATTGCAGTCTGTCATTTCAGCATACATGCATATAGTCTCTGTCAGATTCGCTCCCTCAAAATTGACCTTATTGAGATCAGACTGCACAAAATTCACCTTCGATAAATCGCAGTGCGAGAAATTGGTTTCTATACAAGAAACACCATTGAGATACGCGTGGGAAAGATTTCTGCCAGAAAAGTCTCTACCACTTATATCTATCTTTACCGTAAAATTTTTTGTGTCCATTCTCCAACGATTAAAATCGTGGATTTTTGCATCTAGAAGCAAACCTACGCCTTCATCCTGACTTTCATTTGGCATTTTGATAAAGATGTGAATTAACGTTATAAGAAAGCTTTGGAAACAATGTCAGATGTGCATAGAAGGATAAACTATCCTGCACAATTATAAAGCACACAGTAAACAATCAGCTATAATCAATAGTGTATCAGAATCAATTCGTAAATCTTGCTGTCAACAGACAGGTATAAAGAGTATTTGAACAGATGACTACAAATAGCCCAAACGTCTGGTCAAGACAAGGCAATCGCTGCCCTTAATCAAATAAATTCAATTATTGAATTAAATCCTAATGGCTATTCTCTGGTCATCATGTCCGCATTTGTATTCCACCAACGGAGAATCCCATGTACATATCAGTGATGCAGCAATTAAAGTGGCTCAAACAACTATGAATTTGGTTTTATTGCTCGTCTTGTACCCTGGTTATGACACCTGTGGAAAGATACGTAATTTTTGAATAAATTCATATGCTCATTCAAGGTTATCGCTTGTAGTTGCAATTTAAATATATCCGTGCGATTTTTCGCTTCTTAACCTTACTTACCGTGGCTATGATCACGTGCGCAATCGGCGATAAATTTCACAGATGGACGGATCCCACAGACGGATGATCAGGATTGTGAATAGAATTCCAAAATAATCAACATCACATTGATACCGTTGTTAAAAACATATCTCATAATTGAACAGAATATGAAAATATCTTGAAGTCTTCCTGCTTTCAGATGCCTTCGTTGGTGAGGTAGAATACAAAATGGGACTTGTAAAATTTCTTTTAACAGTGATGATAAAGTATCGCATGCATCTTATAAAATGCTAGTTCATAAGGGAAACAATGAAAATTCATGAAGCCAAGTCCTTTGAGTATCCTTAGCCCTAATCTGCTGGATGAAGAATGGATATTAGCGGAATAACATAGAACAAACCTTTCATGATCTGTTACGCAACACTTTGAAGTTGTTCGTTCTCTTTTGCATCTAGAACGCATTTATTGTGTCGAGACAGATTTGACTGGAAGATCAATTTTGAAGAATTATGGAATAATGATTTAATATTGTAGATATGTGAGATTTGGAAAGATCGATTTATATTATTCCTGATGGCATGCACTATCTGATTAAAATTACATATAATAATAGATATCGCGACGCTATAAAAATCTGGATGCCTTTGAGCGCGGCTGGTGCACTCATTTCCTTTATAGTAGCCTTTGTAATGCATGTTCCATTAAGACAAACGATATTTGCCATGATCTTTACAGCAGCATTGATTTTCAGTGGATATATCTTCAGATCCTTTGGTAGAGACAAAGGGAACTACAAGAGATAAGAACTACACAAAATTTCCATGAAGAACCAGATTCTATTGCTTGGATTAGGATGAAGATTTAATTCAATCTGAACTTAAAAGGAAGTCAAACCCGTAGCAATATTGCACATTTTTACAATGTATATCACTGTGGAGTGCATGCTATGGAACACCTGCTAATGAACATCAAACGAATACTTTGAATAGTTGTCCGGCTATTGTAGATATAGGCTATGAGCAGCAATGTATGCAGCGGCATAATGAACCTAAACTGATGCCTGTTTAATAGATGATTGGTGGCTGACGGTATGTTTCATATGACTGATGTATCTTCTTCTATAAGTCATATCCTCAATTTCCTGACTGCATCACCAACAAAGAAGTTAAGATGAACATCCGTCAAAATTATAATCAACAGACAGTTATTGAAGGGTGACTACGCAAGTCATAATAATCTTTTTAGTCTGTCACTCCATGGGTAGTAATTAATGATGATAATGGTCCACTGAATCTATGGTTGGTTGAACTGCGCTCTCCTTCTTTATCACTTCCAATACTTTTTGCCACACATGTTTCTCAAATTCATAAGCCATTACTCCACCTACAGCTACACCAGCAGCAAGACCCACGGGTCCTCCAATTACAAGACCTACTGCGCCTGGCCAAGCAAGACTGCCAAACCATGCTCCGGACGCAACTTCAACTGCATAATCATCAGGATTTCCGGTTATAGAGACATGAATTTCTCGTAAAGAACCGACCCACACCTTTGGAGATTTATTGACTGCTACAATACTTCTTAAAGGTATAGCATTAAGAAGGCCCTTGTATTCTGAAACAATCTGTAGGTCTTTTTGACCTTCTAACAACTGCTTTATGTTATTGTATAAATTATCTAAATCTGTATTTAGTCCTCTGTAGTGTTGTACTTTTGCCACGAGAGAGGGTTAATCGTAGATATATTTAAGTTATTGGAGAATTACTTCCAAGTAATGCAGCTCGATCTGAAGTTGAAATAGATCGTTGTAAACCAATGGTAATATTGTAGATTCTCCGAACCTTAAAAACGGCATCCTGCTTCAACCATTAACGTGTAGACCTCATGGAATTGGAATGATGATGATATTTATTAACATAAAGAAGGATTACAGTATATTTAGGATTGTCTCTTTCTCACGATGCTGGAAAGGTTCAAGATCTATTCATCCATCCATTCACAGAGAACTGCTGATGTAATTAACAACTGCCCATCTTATACAATGCTGTAAAGGTTTAAGTTGGTAAACTGAACCTTTTAGTATACTTAATAGATGGGGTCGATTATGGAACTGGAAGTGGAAGTTGGAGTCCTCCAACCTTCAACTGTTTATTAGCATTTTGCATTATTCTATTTTTTAGATCATTTATGTTGTTGTTCTTCAAAGAATGATTTTCTCTAAGGTTACCTTTGTTGTGCACATTGTTGCCCTTAGAAGCTTTGCCACCAGGTTCCGGATCTCTATTGTCGCTGCTCCCATTTCTGCTGCCATCTGTAGTCATTGGTTTATGATGTATGTTTATGCCGCCGCTGGATCCATGATGGGCCAAGTGGGCGATACCTGCCACGTTGTGATGTTGATTTATGCCTTCTGTAATAATAGATACTTGGCCATTAGATGTTGCATTATCGGTAGTAACGATTTTAGAATCTATACTACTATTGGTACTTGTTATTACTAGGCATTTCAGACACTGTACTACTATTGGTACTTGTTGACCTTGATTAGGTGATGTTATTTTTACAGCTTTACTAACATGAGTAGTACGTTCAGCTGGCTGGTTATTTGTAGATGTATTTGTAGATGGTATTGTTGTTAGATTCGCATTGGCATTTGTAGCGTTTTTATTGGCTGCTGTTGATGATGGACCAATGGCATGACGAGCAGCTCCTACCACTGGTGTTGTAGTTGTTCCTACTCCAGTAACGTTTACACTATAAAACGATATTGCAGCAGGATTATCACTGCACGTATATCTGGCTGTTATTTTATTAACTGGTCCTGGTTTGATCGTAGTATACTTAGAATTAAGTACAAAGATCCATTGTGAGTAATCGCTTGCTCCACCAGGACCAGTATGTGTTGCTGGTTGGTATGGCCATACGTCATTTACAAGAACAGATATCTGACAGTGAGAAGTTGCGTTAGCTATAGATGTTCCTGAAATTGTGAGGGTGTTATTGCCACTTGGTACTTGTTGACCTCTAGCAGGGAACGTAATTTTTACAGCATGTAATCTATGAATTGATGATGGTGACGATGGCGGCGGCACTTGCGTTGTATTTGTAGCTACCTGTTGACTATAAATCGTACTAGTATTAGATATGACAGCAAAAAGAAGCATGCCAACGATGAATAATACTATAACAGCTAAAGTTGCGTGATTCATACACTTAACAACTGTTTTGCTGCTATATTTTCAGTTAAAGTAATTGTTATTACATTTTATTAGTAAAATATTTACAAGCACACTAAGCCTTTTGTTGCTATAAGATAAATGATTGCATGGATGCATTGAATCATATAGTTTGAAGATTCAGATTTTGAAAATTTACCCAATATCGGTGTATCTTGACAGAAGTTGATTGATACTAGGCACCAATGCCTATCTTCCAGAGCTTTAGGTATATCTCTTAGTTCTCTCCGACTCTCTGGACAACAAATCTGAATCCATATTATTTAATTTAGTGTTAAATAATTTAGTTGAATCTTTAGTATTCTCTTGGACGGTCAATCCGTATGCGGATATTCGTTTACTGCAACCGTCTAGATCAACAAGACTATGTTCGGGTTTCTCGGAATGCAAAGAAGGCATTGTAATTTCCATTTTAGGCCTCATCAAAAAAACCTTACGACGGTTAAATCTCCAAAGTGGGAACTGTGACTTTGTCGTTGTTGTTAGAATACTGTTTCAGTATTGGGACGGCGGAAAAATTTTTTTGCATGGCCGGCAGAGCTGCGAACACGTAACAGATCTTCAGTGAGGTCCACCATCTAGATGTGAATCGTTGTATTGGTGTAGTAAATTTCTTCTGGATAGTATGCATCCGCCTTAGACCCAGAGTGCATTCTGTAAAAATGTGGTTTCTCTTTTATTATCTTTTGCATCTCTATTTTCCCTTCTCTTCCGGCAGGATTAGGGGATCAACTATAAATAAAACATCCATACCTTTTGTTTATGGAACAGCATTCTTCTACTGATCCAAACAATATCCTTTCACTCTTGTCCTCATCTGTAGGACTAGTTCTCGATACTGATATAATTATAGTTGAAGGTGATAAGTCTGCTGAGGAAGCGTCCAAGCTAATGAAAGAGAGAAACGCTCGATGTGTTCTTGCTTCTCACAAGGGAGAAGTTGTAGGCATAGTTAGCAAGACGGATATACTTTTTAAGGTACTCTCGCAAGATAGAAATCCGGCAAAAGTCAAAATTCGAGAAATTATGACAAGCCCTGTACTTGCCATAGCCTCTAATACCACGGTAAAGGAGGCACTTTCTGTTATGGACAAGCACCTAGTAAGACAGGTAATGGTTCATGCCTATTCTGCTGTTCTTGGAATGGTTACAAGGGAAGGCATTTATCAAAAGTTGGAGACGATATCAATTTCTTCAGAGGATACAGCCATGCAAGGAACGCCTGTCTGTCTTATTGATACCAAGTCTATTGCGTATATGAAGGATACTGGTCTGGCCAATTTGAGATGTCCGTATTGTGAGTCTCCGTTCGATACTAAGGAGGGCCTATCGAAACACATAGATAGACTTCATGGAGGAGCGGGCGTACTTGAAGGAGATGTAAGACGTATGTTTGAATAGATGCATAATACCTATGTCAATCAATCATAAGTCTTACCTGTCTACTGTTTTTTTGTTCTCATCGTTTTTGAAACGCGGGTGTTTACACACAGGATAGATTAAGTCCTTTGCTCTATCATGAAATAAACTCATTAACTATATTATCTGCCAGACCTTTATTCATCCAATTCATTCAGAGGCAAGGTCTTACTATACAATATTACGTCTCTTTCTGACAAGTCATTCCAGATCTGAAATTAACAAATGCTAAACATTACGGCATCTTTAAATTGCCATTTAACCTCAATATTGTTATTCAACTGATAGTTTTATGAGAAATCCTTTCAAGAGACCTGACAAATCCTACAATGGGAGAACACATAGCGGAGATCCATACGGATATACGACATCAAAGTC
>DATDFS010000098.1:0-8145 GCA_036522495.1 Nitrososphaeraceae archaeon
CCAAGGGTAACTTGATATTCTGTTCGCTTAGCTTGTTAATTTCAAGCTGTAGATTCTGCACTTTGGATTCAAATCCCAGTTTGTTATCATATTGCTCTTCTACATCCTTAAAGAACTTTTGTTGAGCTTCGTACAATGGCATATTATTTGCAGCTGCTATTTCATTGATAGTATTCCAAAGTAGTTTTAGTTCTTCAGGCCCAAATTCCATAGCCTCTAGCTCTTTCAGTATAGAAATTATTTGCTCGTGAGAATTTACCGTATTCTCAAGCGAAGAGCATTTTTGACCGAGGAAGTTATATTCATTTTGCAACATTCTTACGCTATCTTCAAGCATTTTTTGTCGTGTTTCGCGTGATTGAGACTCTGAAAATTCACTTATAATTTTGACCACATCGTATCCATACTCTGCTAATCCATTAACAGCTTTTGCAAACTTTGGAATATCATCAACAGGTATACCATATTTTCTCAATTCTGCCTTAATGTCTGAATGCCATTTAAGTTCAGTAGCAGTCATCCTTTCATCCTGTAAGGCTTGATCACGAACAGACTCACTATATGATTTTTGCAAGTTAAGTATTTCTTTTTGCGCTTTTAATTTTTTTACCTCTTTTTCTAATTTTTCTTTTTCATCTGCGTTTTGTTTTATGTAATTTGGCAATTGCGAAAACGGTATATTCGTTGTTGAAAAATCAAGTAAATCTTTGAGATGGGAAGCAATGTTCTCCGGCGGTAATCCAAGGTTCTTGCAGTGATTATAAATGTCTAAAATATATGATTCAAAGTCATCTTCTTTTATTCCCATGTTGAGCATAATCATCGCAACTCTAGATCCTAAAGCACATTGGGAGGTAGTAACTCCAACTCTTTTCATAGTTACTGCTAGTTCCCTTAGGTCATCTGCTAAAGAAAATCCAAGATTGTGCTTCCACTCATTAACTATATTTGTTACTGCTCCATCGCTCAAGCCATTGTCTGCAGCAATATCATTCCGCGGCTTTCCTTTCAGCCATTGCTGAATAACTAGAGATTTAATATTATCGGGTAATCGAGCTGGCATATATTACTATAAAGTATGATATTTATAGATATTAACTTTGGTCAAAAAGGTCAAATACCTGGTCATATGAATGGTCAAATAAGTCATATAACAAAAATGTGCTCGTTTAACAGCATGGTTTTGCTTCCCAAATGACATCTACCACAAAGAAGTTTAGAAAATGGCTCTAGATGAAATCGGAAATGGGTCGAATAGTCTACAGAAGAACGTTTAAGACCAGTGGGTCTTTTCACTCATAAAAAACAGCCAGAGTTAGCAGAAAATCAAACGAAGCGATAAACAAGGCTATGGGCACAATCAAAAATATGGCACAACGTCTTCGATACTCCAATTTGTCAAATTCATATTTATTTGGCAATTGCATATCAAACATCTAATATATCGTAGATACGATAGTATGTGCTACTCATGATTTTTGCCAAGAAGCTTATCTATAGTTAGTGCCTTGTCCAAATCTTCTTTTGTCATGAGACCCTTGCTTAATATTACTTCGCGGATGCTCTTATTTGTGCTTAATGATTCCTTATAAACTTCCGCAGCCTTCTGATAACCGATATAAGGATTCAAGAGTGTGACAAGCACGGGACTTTTTTGGATATATGATTCAAGCTTTTTTCTATTTGCTTGCAATCCATCGATCATATTGGAAGTAAAAATTGGTAGAAAATTATTTAGCATATCTGTAGAATCTAAAACGCATTTTAGCATGCCTGGCAGCATTACATTTAACTCAAATTGACCTGCTTGGGCAGCCATTGCGACAGAAACATCGTTGCCCATCATGTTAAAGCATATCATATTAAGACATTCGGCAAGAGATGGGTTAACCTTTCCTGGCATAATAGAAGAGCCTGCATGCACTGCGGGAATCAGAATTTCTCCAAAACCGGCAGTCGGACCCGATGCCATTAAACGAAGATCATTAGCCATTTTGATTAGTTCCAATGCAAGATTGCGAAGCGAAGAAGAGCAATTTGCGACATCAAACTTACTTTGCAAAGAGTAAAACATATTTGCAGATGGCTTCAAATCCACGCCAGAAATTTGTGACAAACGTTTGATAGCGATTTCTCTATAGCCTTTTGAACTATTGGCACCTGTCCCGACCGCTGTTCCACCAAGTCCGATGTATTTAAGTTGCTCCATTGACTGTATCAGGCCATCTCGTGCCTTTTTGAATGAAAAAGCATACTCTTCAAACTCATCTCCTAAAGTGACTGGTATAGCATCCATCAAATGAGTTCTGCCAATCTTTATGACATCTTTGAATTCCTCTGCTTTTCTCTGGAAAGATTCGATAAGTTTGTCAATTACAGATATCGTCTGAACCGTGTTTAAAATAATTGCAAGATGTGTTGCCGTTGGGAAGGTATCATTACTTGATTGTGACATATTTACATGATCGTTGGGATTAAGAATTTCATATTCTCCTTTCTTTCTACCTAAGATTTCAAGAGCTCTATTTGCGATCACCTCATTTACATTCATATTAAATGCAGTTCCTGCACCTGAGTTTATTTCCTCAATTAAGAATTGGTCAAGTAATTTGCCGGCCATAATTTCGTCGCACACCTTTACAATAGCATCTGCCCTGTCCGCATCGAGAGCATTTAGCTCTTTATTTGCCAATGCTGCAGAGCGCTTTATCATAACAAAAGATTTGATAAGGTTATGGTGCGCTGCTCGTCCTGTAACTTTGTATTGTTCCTTAGCTCTGCTCGTGAAAGGCCCATAATAAGCATCTGAAGGAACTTTAACAGAACCCAATGAATCCATATCAGTTCTATAAGAACACATTTTAATAGTGTCATATCCTGATTGCAAAATACTAATAAATCCATCGACATGGAGCTCCATTTAATTAAAGGATACAGGAATAGATTTAAATTCAACAGCCCTTTAATGGCTAGACGACATTGGGTAGATACTGATAATGCTTCTATGTTTGCTCATACCAATAAAGGGGTCGAAGCTGATTACCTATTGGATGACTATCTGTTCTTTAGCCGAAGGCAAAGTATAAAAACAGAAGCAATGCATCGTTTGAACTCACTTGCAAATTTGCCTGTTATATTCTCTCAAGACAAATAATACCGGTCGGTTTAAACAGGTTGGAAACAGCATAGAAACTAATAAAGCATATTCTAAAATCAATACATCATGGAAAGAATGGCTTGTATATCAGTCCTTCTGGGTCTGATTCTGACAGCCTCATTATCTTATGAGATCTTATCAGTTCATGCACAAACAAAGCCAAATAACGCTGGTGCCAATATGACATCTGCAAATCAAATAGTCAACAAAAATAACATCAGTGCCATTACGAATACAACTGCTACAGCTGGAGGAAAATCCGATACATCTCTTGTCTCCATAGTGAAAGGCGCTTCATCTCCAAGCATTACAAAACCATATGATCCATCGCCTATTACTGTAAAGTCAGGCAGTGCAGTCAAGTGGACAAATGAAGACTCGAGTCTACATACCGTGACTTCTGGTCTTCCAGAACAAGGATCAGTCGGTACATTATTTGATTCTAGCATAATTAGTCCAGGGCAGACCTTCACACACACCTTTGCTAAAACAGGCACGTTTGATTACAGTTGCACTCTTCATCCATTCATGCATGGACAGATATTAGTAGTCAAATAGATAAGTTAGTTTCCTCTTTCCGAGGGAGAGATGTCAGAAATACCTTTTTATTTTGGATGCGTTAAATTGCTTATTGCAACGCAAGCGACGCAAATGATAACTTTACTGTCTGTTGGAGATAAAATGTCAGCATATGTCATTTATAACAGATTGGAATGATATTGTACATAGGAATAAGAGCCAAGGGTTGGCCGTCAACTAACTTAACTTGAATTTGTATCAAATAAAGCTTACTACAGTCCCCCTTGGAACATTGTCTCAATGCTACCATATTGGTAATATATTATGCAAGATGATATAGAAATGTGCATAATAAGATAGCACACACCGCAGAACATGCTTTCATAGGTTCGCTTCAAAAGTTAATTGGTATAACGCTACATGTAAGAAAGGTAGAACACCGGCAAGCAGATAATAGCGTATATATTACTACTCCTCACCTTGATTTGGAGTTAATAATCAGAGCACAATCAGAAGTAAATTCTCTCATTAGTACGGGAAGAAAAGTAATAACCCATTCTTTTGTATCACTAGGCGAGGCAAAGAAACGTTTTCCCGACTTAAGAGCAAACGAGGAACGCATAGAGAAGGAATTTACCTCAATCAGGGTGATAGAAATAGAAGGTCATGATGTTGCTGCGTGTGCTATGGATCATGCAAATGACCTCAGCGAATGTATTTTCTTTTTAGTAAAAAAAGTTTCTAAAAGTGGTAACGAGCACGAGATAAACTTCGTAGTGGAAAAACAGGCGAAGGAAACAGCGATATCTATATCCTTAAAATTATTGAACATTTGTAGCGATGTTGGAGCAAACTTTAACACAGTAGAAAATACGATAAGAAAGCTAAAAGTAGAAAATGAACTATATCTTAATAAATTAAAAAACCTAACAAAGGAAAAGCTTGACAATATAGTATCATACACAGCAGATAGAAGCAAAATAACTATTATTAGAGGTATTTTCTCTGGTTTAATAGAGTCAGAAATCCGTTCGTATGCAGGTAGAAGGATTACCGAATACAACACAGTAGTAGTCATTGCCAACATCATTCAGGAGTTTGATGATCCATCGGCAAGTATCGTACTTGCCAGAAATGAATCATTAGTCGGTATTGACTGCAATAGATTATTTAGGGAATCATCTGGTAACGATGGAAGGGGTGGGGGAAAGCCTCATTTTGTTATCGGGACAGTCAATAAGCAAAGAGTAGTAGACATTGTAAATAACATTGTTAATGCAATTAGCAATCAAAAACTTTAGCATGATCCAAATTTTCACATCATCGACTCGATAGGCCACACATGTAGTCGTGGGTTTATCAAAACGATTTTTCCCGATCTATATCTTCTTTTTGAACGGAAAACTTTTAGATGTGACTTAGTCGCTGAACATATTGCCAATATATGCTGACAACTCATCTCTTAATTTAATAACTTTGGCCCGTTTATCTCCATCTAGATTAGTATGCAATAGCGAGTCCAATCCTTCTACAAGATACTGAATATTAGATAATGTCAAAAGAGTGTCAGTATGCGCTTGGCTTGCCTCTTCTTGTTCTTCCCTCCTACTATTCATCGACTTGAGGGATATGCTTTGCGACTGTTAAGCCTTCTGGTATGTAACTGATCTATCTGTTGGGTTAATCGTTCTTCTCTTGACTTGTATTTAATATCTTCTGTTTAACGTTTCAATCATTTGGAAACTCAAGAATTGTATTCTTAATACAGCTCATTTTGACTCATTTCGAGATTTAACCGTGTTACACAGGCCTTAGACAGGCAGCATCCGACAATAGGAGTTAGAGGAGTATACACTACCCTGCATGCCATGTGCGAACCCAACTCTTTTCCTACTCAACAAAATTTAGAATCATACGACATTATCGACTTATCTGTTCCATTAAGTCCACTTCTAATTTTGTCAGATCAAGTGGGATATATTTCTTCAAGGCTAAACGATTCATTTGACAATCCTTCTGTACTGGTAGTGACAGGTGGCGAGGTTTTATAAAATTTGTGTTTACTCTACACCAGCTAACTGGAGATAATATTGTTCTTTATCTATCTTATCTGGCGTCACCCGCTCTATATCCATCAGGGCCTGAATTATTCCTCCCCTTCTTTCTATCCTTCCATCGGGCAACTTGACAATACCATTGATAAAACCGCTGCTTCCGCATACTGGGTTAAAGGATGTGTTACTGTTTCCGTGATACTTTGATAGTGTCATTTCTTTTTCTCCATTTGGCGCTATGAAGAATCGTCCCTTTCTATAGAATATTCTTTCATGATCAGCTAAGTAGGCTTCCTTATCTCTGGTGAAGCTGAAGACAACCTTAAAGTTCTCCATTTTCTTTGCCATATCCATCAACCAATTATAATAAATTACTTTCAAATCCTTTTTTTGTTCGTCAGCATATAGAGAAGGATTGCTGTAGAAAAGCGTGAGATTGATGCTTGGATCCTTAATATCCTCCATTAACTGAATTAAGGATCTGGCTGGTTCTGCTCCATTAGCACCTGACCAGTAGGCGATATTCCTTTCGAGTCCCGCAGCAATCTTCCACATAAAGTGATTCTTACTTGGATTTAGCCTGACCTTTATCTTGCTACCGACGCTATATTGCTCAAAGAAATAAGCCGCGAAGCCATCGGCCTTCCCGGTAATTGAATTAATATAGCCATAAGGTTTTTCATCCTTTATCGTTAAATCAATTCGATCCCTAGTCGGAGATGATGCTATCGAATAGGCGCGCTGCACAAAGCTCTCTTCTAAGCTCCCTGACGTTGTGGGCCTCTTAAGAAAAGCATTTAGGGTTACAGACTGCCCTATGTTAAAGCTGAATCTTTGTGAAGCTGCTGTTGGGTGAAAGGAATATGTATAGGTATCAGATGTTTCTACAACCCTATCAATTACTTGCCATTCGTATTCTTCTTGGGTCGATTTTGACATAATACTATTCTTTATTCTTCACTTGTTTTAACAATATAAACGCGACTTTTGCGAAAAATATTCGACGAAATTCCAAGCCGATTTAACAATATCGTTCCCTAACTGAGGTAGCCGATAACTAATTGTTGTTCTGCGCCCGGCTCTAAATATTAAAATTAAAAGACATGATCGTATTATTTGTGTTCAGACAATAAGAATAAATCAAGAATACCCCATCGGATGGTCGCTGTTGCCACTAGTTGTTTGATTATTACGCGAACTCGTCTCTTTTCTAAAGGAGCATCTGATATTATTGCCATGATAAAGCTGCCAACAATTGGATATTATGTCGATTTTATTGTTCGTAAGCGATACAATATACTAAAATGGTCCATCTGGGCAATTCAAAGCAAAAACAAAAAATTGAAAAATTGAAAAGCTAATAAATCTGCTTTCGATATACTAGTTTAGTGAACATTATTGCAGGACTATGCACACCCTGAAGTTCTGGTTGATACTCGCTGGGTTGAGGATCACATAAACGATACAAATGTACGCATAGCTGAAGTAGACTATGATCCAAAGGCCAATTACGTGCTAGGACATGTACCAGGAGCAGTACTATTTGACTGGAAACAGGATATAAACGATCCTATAAGTAGGAATATTTTGAATAAGCAAGCATGTGAGGACTTGCTGCAAAGGTTTGGTATTAGTAATGACACCGTATTAATTCTGTACGGGGATTTTAATAACTGGTTTGCAGCCTTTGCATTTTGGGTACTTAAGTACTATGGCTACAAAGACGTGAGACTGATGAACGGAGGCAGGAAAAAATGGTTAGAAGAAGACAGACCAATAAGCAAGGAATTCCCGGATTATCCCAAGGGTCATTTTAGAGCCTCCGAGCCCGACGATAACATCAGGGTTTTTATGAACTATGTAAAAGATACGCTAGATAAAAAGGATAAAGGGTTAGTTGATGTTAGAAGTCCCAAAGAGTTCACCGGCGAAATCTTGGCTCCCCCAGAATATCCCACTGAGCATGCACAGCGCGGAGGACATATTCCCGGAGCAGCTAACATACCTTGGAGCCAGGCCGTTAACGATGATGGAACATTCAAGTCCGTGGATGAGTTGAAAAAACTATATGATCTAAAGGGAATAATTCCAGAGAAGGAAATCATCACATATTGTAGAATTGGAGAACGATCCTCTCACACTTGGTTTGTTTTGAAATATCTTCTCGGTTATCCTAACGTCAAGAATTATGACGGGTCATGGACAGAATGGGGAAATATGATTGCCAATAAGATAGAAAAGTGAGGAGCAGGTATATCAGAAGAACAACAGAAGAGATAAATAAAACAGCAGACGCATATCCTCATCTTATTTTCTTTACTATGAAATGGAAAAGGTTTCCCTCGGTTCTCATCTCTAAGAGAGATTGGCCATTTTGCTCTGACCATCTTATCATCTCTAGATCTGCCGTAATAT
>DATDFS010000099.1:0-3725 GCA_036522495.1 Nitrososphaeraceae archaeon
CTTCTGCTGGAAATTCTACATCTCAACAACCGAGTGCTAACAAGAGTACTGGCGCCGCCGGTGCCAAATCTAGTACCCCTCCTTCTATTACTGCAATGGTGAAAGGCGGACCTAAAGCTGCTGGAACCGCCAGCCAATTGAGTCAAATAGAAGGAAATAATACGAATGTCATTTCCAAGGGTGCGAACATAGCCAACAAACCCGGCCTTGCAGGATTGGCCGGAGAGAGTAACACTACTGGCAAGTAGAGACGTACGATAATTCTTGTTGTAAATATGAACAAAAACAAGAAAATTCCTTTTCTTTTAGCTTAGTTAAAGTCCAATTGTTGAATTAAACTTATGTTGGAAATCGATGTTGTTTCATTAGTCACCATCTATTTGATGATTATTGAAATTCTATAAGAAGGACGCCAGTTATTAAGAAATAATTGTTTAGAAATATATGCATATGCATACCATCTATAAATCTAGTCTTGTGTACAAAAGTCAATGGTTGCAAGTATATGAGGATTTAATCGGGTACAACGATAGTAATCATTCACCCGAAATATTCAACAGAATTAATGTGGATGATACTGTCATAATACTTCCAATATTTGAAAATGGTTTATTATTAATGGTTGAAGGTTATCGACACGGAGCAAGTGAGGATCTTTTAGAATTTCCTGGAGGATTTATAGATAAAAATGAAGAACCATCACAAGCAGCAAGAAGAGAATTGTTTGAAGAAACCAAATATACTTGCGATAGTATTGACTTTGTAAATTGGTTTTACACATGGCCCGGTAGAACTGCACAGAAAAATTATGTATTTGTAGCTAAGGGGTTAAAGAACAAGAATGACTTATCACAACAAAATGACAATGATAATATACAACCTGATGAAAAAGACATCAAAGTTCACATGTTATCAAGAGAGCAAATAATGGCAGAGTTAAAAAATGGAACAAAAATAAAGAGCTCTCCAATAATATCTGCATTGTTTTTGGCTAAATAAATAAATGCAAATACTTTATTGATGTTCAGTCACAGTCTAGAAGGATCTCCAAATGAACAAATATGTATCTATTCGATGTGGAATGCAAAGAATCAGTCAAGCTGCTCCATAACTTCCATAATACCTCAAAGTTTTAATTTTATGTAATTGAGTTTTGGGCTAACTTGTCTTCTTATTGCCATGATGTTGGTTGATTTACAAAGACCAGTTACTATGGAGAGTATATTTATAAGATATGCCTACTGGAGAGCAAATCAGGAAAAAAAGAGGAGAAGTCTAATCTAGAATTAACCTTCATATCAAATAAATTGTCTAGCATCATTGAAATTAGAAGGAACAGTTTTTGACAACTCATATACATCAGTGTAGTTATTGTGGGTGTCTTTATCAACATGATAAAGAGTATTGCAATTATCGATTTTATGATGGAAAGTGTAGTTCCTGCTCTCTACGAAGATAAGAGAGCTCCCTGATTTAAGGATGTGTGTCATACGACAGCTAGAAATGAGTTAAGTCCCCTGGGAGAATCAACTTGGCAATTTTCCATGGAGCCCTTTCTAAAGGTGGGAAAAAGGATACAGTCGTTGAGGGAGTTCTAAGCCAATTTATCCAACATGTGACGTCCTATCATGGTCTTTAGCCTATGAATTCCATATCCAGTTTTAGACGATATAGCTATTGGATTCGATATCTTAAGATTATTTATAACATATTCCATTTGTTCTTCTGAGTTTGCAACAATATCATATTTGTTCAAAATTATAAACACTTTAGATCTGTCTACTTTTAACTCATCTAAAACATCCCAACAGCTTTCGTACTTTATTCTAATATCTTCAATGTTCTCTGACATGTCTATCAAAAGTAAAATCAAATCAGCAGCAAGCGATTCTTCTAAGGTTGATTTGAAGGCATCTACCATATAATGAGGAAGTCTGCTGATAAAACCCACCGTGTCTATAAGTAATAATAATCCTTTATTATTATTAATTTTGAATGACCTTGTAGTTGTGGAAAGTGTTGTAAACAGACTGCTTGATGTTTCCTTATGCTCAGATGTAAGCAAATTAAACAATGTGGTTTTCCCGGAACTGGTATAACCTACCAATGAAACAACGGTCGTTCCTGCAGTTTTTAATCTTTGTTGATGATATAGCTCACGTTTTCGATGTGCATCTTCAATCTTTTCTTTAATAAACGACATACGTCTTTTTAGGTCCCGGAATTTTACATCAACAACATACACTCCCATACCCCCTTTTCCAGGTCTTTCAGTCCCTGAGACTTGTTTTGCATTTTCTCTTACCCGCGGCATTTCGTATTTGACTTCAGCCAGTTCAATCTGCAACTTTGCCTCTGTGGTAGTAGCTCTTGAATAGAATATGTTAAGTATTAAACGCTCTCTATCTATTACTTCTGTACCTGTTAGTTTTTCTAGGTTATGTACTTGCTTTGATGTCAGATGTTCGTCGACAACTACTCTCTCTGCTTTAGATTCTTTTACAAATTCCTTGATTTCTTCAGCTTTACCTGAACCAACACCATATTCAGAGTGATCTAGATACTTTTGAGTAACAACTTTTACAATTTGGCAGTCTGCCAATGACTCCACTAGGCCTTTTGCTTCTTGAAGTCTGAAACTATCAGGATATGTTACTAGTATAACCTTAATTGAATTCAAATTGACCTCAAGACCAGTCCATATAATCTAGAGTAACATATTCATTAGTGTGTCCTCTTGAACATGTATGCGAAGTATCCGCATTTGTAGCACTTGCCTTTAGATCATTTGTGCTTCCTTCAGGAACATAAATTCCCGGAAAGACTTCGCCGCAGGTCTTGCACTTTAACATCAACATTGGCATTTTATTATTTTTCATCTTATAGTAGACAATATCATTATTATATATAGAGCCAAAAGACTAACACGTTGAAATGTCTATAGGTGTTGTAGTCTCTGGAATACAGGACTTTTCAACTTTGTGATCACGTGTGCGCGGTGATATGTGTGCGATTGTTTATGGTGTTTGTGTTTACCAATTTTCACAGAAGCTTTGCAATCAGCAGCCTCAGATGAAATGGCATTGAGAACACTTACCATAACTAAACGGCATTTTACACCATCTATTTTCACATTCATATAGAACTCCACATTTGGTACACTGGTGATAGCATCGTTCAATAGTTTGCGTTCTTGTTACTCTTGTTGTAGTTGTCGTAAACTTGCTTAACAATTGCATCATTATCGTCTCTACCGTATTTTAACGAATGTCAAGTCTTTTATAAAAGTAAGGTATTAATAATTAATACTATACTTAGTAAAGAAGAATAAGACAATAAATTTTTTATGTTCAAGGTTCCTTTGTTATCTACCAATACTATTAAAGAATGATTATGGAATACAGAACAATTTTCTTGATTGTCAAAAGGATTTTTGTTTACAAGGTATTACATGAAATTGCAAGGACGTTGATGCCTTATGAGATGCAGGAAAGCTCAGTAAGAATAATGCTCTAATCCAAGGATTCGATAATATCAGGCATAATGAATGAAGATGAAGTAGTTTCAACTGAATCAAGGTCATTGACTCAAATACATAGATTGAAGCATCCAGATATTACAAACTTGACAATCAGCTAAGTGCTTTGTCTAGATTAGCCTGGTACAATTTCCTGACAAATCTCCTGACAACGGTTTTGACACCTTCTTCACAATTATGAGGAGAA
>DATDFS010000100.1:0-25922 GCA_036522495.1 Nitrososphaeraceae archaeon
AAGTTGTGACTACAATTAATATCGCCAACGTTGCAGATAATTTTGTTGTTTCCATTTATTGTAGCCAATCTAATCTATTCTTATAGAAGTTTTGCTTTTGACCATCATAATACATAGTTCGTATTTATAATATTAACATAAGCAGACAATTGGATCTTGTTATAATAGAAGAATCTCATATCAAGTCAGAAGCTCTTACTCTATTTGAAGCAATCCGCAGGGTAATGATGATTGACAAAATGAAGAGGGGAATATCATGAGTAATTCTGATAAGCCGAATCATTGCTTTATCAATTTTCGGCGTATATGAGAGAAGCAGAAAACTAACAGATGGATAAACCATGACCTTGATATTTGCTGAAAAGGATAATAAACCCCGACCAGATCTCAAAGACATGTGGCTTTCCTTTTAAGATGGCTTTTAATAAGTTCCAATGCCACCTCTTGGTTTTCCCTTACCGCCACATCATCATGGAGTTCCTCAAGTTCTTTCGAATTGAAGATATACCTATTATCTTCATATGACGGCAGCTCATCATTTCTATGGACACAACAGGCCTTTACCCATTGCGCAGATTCTGAATGATGGATCGTTCTTCTCTTTTGGCTAATCGGATGATTATTTAATGTATATTCAAGGATTTAAGATTATGCCTTAAATTTTTTGAGAATGAATGGTTAAAGCTAGTAAGTATACATATTTAAAAGTGCTAAATACCATACCGGCTCTTCACTTAATGATTTGTAATTGCTTGTTATGATAACCTATGAATAGATTTAACCAATTCCACACATGTGATAATTTACAATCCTTCTTTTCACAAGGAAAATAGTCATCAAAGTATTCGGTTCTATCTTTTATGTACTGTATTGTTCTTTCTTTCTATAATGATCCTCTTCACATAAGAAGAATGGTTAGGATGATGATGCAATCCCAAGAACCTACAAGCCTATGGATGGATACCAGCTTCCACCATCTATGGAAACTGGATGTCGATGACCATGAATCCCAACTAAGCTTGAAACAAATTAAATCGCTCAATTAGGAGCATATTTCTTTAGATATTACTGATTAATTCCAATGATTCCTTACTCTCAAGTTCGATAGTTATTAACAACCCAAAGCCATATCAATTAATTCTGAACCATTTATTATTAATGATTCATCAATGATGAATTCCTCGATTTTCTTTTTCCTCTCAAATATCTTTTTATGTCTATACTTTTGTTTGCATCCAATTCCAGATTGATATATTATTTCTCTTTATAAAACAAGACGATAATCTTTCAGATGTCTTTCTTAATGAAAGACCTGAAAAATAAAAATATAGGCCATAGCCAATATGTTCCGAAGATGTTCTGTTTCTTCTTGTATTCATAAAAGAGATAGGACATCTTCAAGCTATAGATTTATCGTTAAGTGAACAGAGCCTTCTTCAACATGGTCAGATTATTCTTATTATTATAGGTCCCTAGTCTTTGACAACGGTCAAAAATCACAGCAGAGATTAGTATCGCTGCTGGATTATGATCCTAGGCATATGGTCCAGTAATATAATATAATGACCAGAACCAACTTAGACAGGATATAACCAAAGCATCGAATGGTTCGACAATCCCAAGTTAAAATGTTATGCTTACATTCATTTCCCCGTGAACAGTTATTTTTCAACGTGGGCAATGGTTTTCATACCGGTTGCACAAGAATAAAGCGGGAGCTAAAGACGATGGACACAACTAAAATCAAAGACTGGCTCAAGATTCGTATCTCATTTAGAACTAAGTGCTTAGAATGTGGTAAAGACATTTTGCCAGGTCAAGCTCTCTGGTCCAATTCAACAAAGAATGCCAAACACCTGTCCTGTAACAATATTGAAAGAATTGATTTCTCTGAAAAAAGAGAGAAACAAACTATTACGACTTCAACTTCATTACTTTCAAACAACCTTCAAGTTATTGAATTAAAATGCTTTGTCTGTGGAAATAGAACTGGGTGCAAGGAATGCGAACATTTAACTAATTGTGAACAGAGAATGGTTTCGAAATACTGTATCTGCGAGAAATGTAGCAAGCATGAAGAATTATTTGACAATTACGAACAGTCCTTTCTCGTTAAAGCGTCGGGATATTTGAAGTAACTGTAGCAAGGACGATCTTGGAGTTATCTGTCCGTCAATCCATGGATCTATTACGAACCATTATTAGACTAAGGACGAGATCCCATATTTATCATGGCCAAAATGGTTCAGTAGGTAGGTATATCTGAAAAGAATCTTGGTCTGATGATACGTCTGAAATCATGATAGCACTTTTGAAGATACGTATGGGAGAGCTAACCTTGTGATATGAATTTTTAATATCCTATTGTGTGTATATAATACACATGACTATATTGGTCTCGTCGGATCACACACAACAAAATCACGGTTTAAGCCCTAATTCTAACAATTACTCAAAAGACAACCAGCAGCAACAACACTTGACTTTGGATATTATCTGCCCTATGTGGGCAAGGAGGTTAGAACAAAGTAAGCACCTTTCTCCATTGTCGCTTACACGTCTAAGATGGTACTTTGAACTTCAACGTATCTCAAGGTGCGTAGTTGCAGAAGCATATGGTTTTTCATCATCTTACATGTCTGACTGCAAAAAGTGCAGCAGGATTGGTTGGAAGTTTATGTTTTACTTTATGTTGCATTCGTATTCGAAGATGGAGAAAAATAAGAATGAATTTGTGAAACACTGGTGCGAAAAGCATAATATCACCCCTTTAAAGATCCCTAGCACAGGACTCCAAAGTACGACTATCCAAACAAGAGGAGGATAACTGCATTACTACAGGTGAGTCAATCGATAAATGTACAAAACGGCAAAAGACGCACTCCTGGCTAGAAATGAGCCTGTTATTGCAGACTTCATAGGACCTAAAGATTATGCGAAGTGGTAGTAACACTAGCAAACAAGTCATTGTAGAGAACTACACCAAGCGCATTGGCTCGCATTCTATGATGACCACACCCAGATATACCAAATGCATTGTCACAATGTGGTCTTTTTGGGGTTGATACTGCTGACGAATATACAGGTAAAGAATATGATGTTACTTTTGGAGAAGGTGTTTCAGCTCTATATATGAGTTATACCAAGCGCATGAAAATTGGCAAGAATAGAGACAGATTAGAACGCCAGGAACACCTGAATCAGGAACATATTGATGCTATTGTTCGAAAACTGCTTCCTGATGGCCATTTAGTAAATCCCGACAAAGTTAAAATTTTATGATGTTGTGATTCCAAGATATTGAATTATCGCATCAGTAATTACAATTGATTGGAGCCGCTAATGACTAGCGGCTATGACTAGCTATAGAGAAATGTGAGCAACTCCTATTAAATATCCATCATGCACGAATACAGATTTATCTTCAACTACTACTATAGTGAATCCTTTGGATATATTTGATATTATTTCCTGCGTATTTTTTTGAACTCTCCTTTCTCTTCTTCTGATGCAATATTGACAAATCTTTTTTGTGGTACTTTTGGTTTGAATCCCCCACTTATGTAATAATCTATAGATATGAACTTCATATTACCTAACACCTGTACTTTGATAGATGATATTCATAATTTCCTTAGCTTTCCATCCTGAAGGGTTTTCAGATAGTTCACTCCTTAGTTCAGAAAATATTTCTTCTGATATTTCAGGCGGTCTACCACACCTATATGGGTCTTTAAATTCGTCCAAGCCTGATTTATCAAACCTCTTTAGCCACTTGTATGCCCACCGTCTAGATCTATAAAAAAATAGATCACACCTCTTTCATTAGCTGTTTACTTTAGCTGTTCTTTTTCAACTACGTTCATACTTCTTTCCTTGGCTATTATTACTGCAGTTATTGCTATATACGCTACTTGTGCCAATTCACATATCATATCTGTTGCATCAACACCTCCACCTCTTCCATTAACAGGGTTGCCAGGGAATCGTGTTATAACATATAGTATTATAAAAGCTATATTTCCTGCTATTCCTATATAATACCATATTCTTCCCCATCTTTTTATCATAGGCAATATCCAAAATATCTGTGCAATTCCGGAAGCCAGAAAGAATGTAGCTACCGGCAAATTCCCAAGCATTCTTGGATGCGAAAGTGGCATATACACATGTACTATTCCAGCTATTGCAGTAGCAACCGCAGCAGCAATGAACAAGTATTGGTAATTACGAAATGAGAATTGTTGTTGTCTTTGCCTAGTGTTATTACTTTTTGACATATTCTATTCTCTAGCCTTCTCTATGCATATCTGAATTCTTACGCTGTTACCTTCCCTTCAATAGGCGTGTTTCCAAAATGGTTATTGGTAGTCTTGGGATCCACCATTATACTTATGTTGCCGTTATCTGATAGAGTTATACTAATAGGAACATTGCTAACTGGTCCTTCTTTCATGGATACAGTAGCAGTACCATTATATGTACTTCCAGTACTGGCCTTTGTTGGATTTCCAGCAAGCTTAAAGTCGTTTATAATATGTTTATGCATAGCCGAACCATCCAATTTCATCATGCTAAATGTGGAAGTAAAAGCGGGGGAATTGGAATTTAGGTTTTTTAAGTTCCATGTACCTGATAATTTCCATGTACCGGCCTGGTCATTTTGTACACTTGTTATAGTTCCAGTCTTATCTACTGATGATGTACCACCAGTAGCACTGGTGTTATTTGGTGTAATTTGTGCGTGAGATATATTGACAGATGGAGTTAGAGATAACATGCACATAGCTAGAAGTGATGCAATTGAGACAGATAGAGGCAACTTATAACTACCATTACTGATAGATTTTGCTTTAAACGTCTTGGATGTGTGTCTAACATTCTTAGAAGTATTTACTTTTGACATTACTGTCTGCTATTATACATACATACTATTTAGTTGTGATGCAAGCAGTGCTGCAGAATGTCGACAGAAATTTCTATTAATGTCTGTTCTGCTAATTTTCAGTTAACATAATGGACACAGCAACAGTCAACCTTGAAGTGAGAGGTTTCTTATCCAATCGGTAATTTCATTGCTCAAATAGATAAATAAAAAACACGATTATGCTTGTTGATTTAATGCAATTGTTTAATACTGTACAACCCATACAAAATTGCTATTCTATGTACGTAGACATAGAGAAGGGTTGCGCTAGCAAGTTCATACAATCCCATTCCTATGTCTGGACTATCAAAAAATAGAACATCTAACTCATTCTACATACCACAATACAATAAAAGTGCAATTTGAGGATGTAATAAGGGAATGAAACCAAATGAAAATAGATGGTGCGTGCTATCACGTATATTTCTTTAGGAATTCCAAAGTCTTCTGCCAAGCATCTACAGTTTCATTTGGAGCATAGTTAGCTCCCGAAGGATTTGCAAACGCATGTCCTAATCCTTTGTATATTTGGATTTGGTTTGTAATACCATCAGCATCCAATGCTGCTTTGAATGAATCTATCATTGGTAAGGGATTAGCTTGGTCTTTGTCTCCAAATATTCCAAGTACAGGCCATTTTATCTTTGAGAGTTGTTGTTTATCTGTTACTAATGGGGTTCCATAGTATAATATAGTTGCAACTAGTGGATGTTGTTCGCTATGTAATGCTAGTTGCAGAGATTGTCCTCCACCGAAACACCAACCAATAGATGCTATTTTAGAACTATCAACAAGAGGAAGGGAACTTACATACTTTACTGCTGCTTGTAGGTTAGAAATAGTTGACGCAGGGTTACTTCTCGCAGAACTTGTTAACTGCTGAGCTTGTTGACTTGTTTGGGCAACCTGCCCCTTGAAGAGATCAACTGCTAATACTACATATCCTTCTCTTGCCAACGTATTTGCCATACTCCTGATATAGTCATTCAATCCCTTGTTTTCATGAATCATTATTACACCTGGAAGTTTTTTGCCAGTAGTAGCCAAGGGATATACTAGGTAACCAGAACTACTGTCAAAGTAATTGACATCTCTTTTGATTTGTAATCCTTCAGTAGTATTACTAGCACCAGAAGTAGTAGTAGTATTAGTTATAGGAATCTTGGGTGCGGCTGGATTACTTGTAATATTACTACCATTAGCTGATAATGCACTCAACATAGCAGCATTTGTTTGAGCATATGCATCTGGTATTGCTCTGTAGTTGGCCAGGTTCATTGGCAACGCTACCGATGCAATGAGTAACGACAGGGAGAGTAAAGCTAGGCTAATTTTTCTCGTTATGATTGTATTTGTTTTCATAATCACTTTTCCATTAAGTAGCCGATTTATTGATGAAAACATTATTCTTCTGAAATATGTGGCAAACTACTTATTGCTTTTAGCAATTTTGTATAGTGTTATCTTACGTACTTATTGGAAGCAGTGCAATAATTATGGATATTGAAATCAATTAATGGAACATTTTTGATTCATGATTTATCTATATACTGCCAAAGTGATAATAAACTCTAGATAAAAACATCTACGCACTGAATTAATCTCGTTCTTATAACACATAGAATAATATTTGTTCTTTTTGAACTTCAGAAGTATTTCAAAGGACAGTAGGAGGTGGCTGTAAAGATCAACATAGTTTCAAACTAAAAAAGAAGATTTCTGTTGGTTATATATATGCAGTAGAGCTTTAGAGTCAAGCGAATTGCAGAACATTGCATTGAATTATCAAATGTATCTTGATGCTGATTACTTGTATTATTACCCAATTAATCTTAATTCTGCTTTACCCACTTGAGCAGTTTAGCAAATTTCGTAGCATTATATACCCAAATTACTCTTAGCAAACACACCTATTATCATATGGGTTGTGAACAAAACACGAAAAGATTGCATGTCCAAAATGGAGGTCAACAATGAAGAGAGTGGGATTACGAATTGATGTGTAGGTAATCAGTTATCCAAAGTATAAGAATACCTAGGCATTGCATCAATTCAAACACCAATTGAAATACCTTTCTCCAAATTCAGCAGATCATTAATGCAAATAATACTAGATTCATCTAACATAATAATACAATAAGGCCCTACTATAAAACAATCAATAATAACCTTTGGATATCATATAATTTGGTTTCCTATAAATCTTAGTGATTATGATCTTCTGTGTGATATCTCCTTTATTCGGCTACGTTTGCAGCCATATCTCCAACTTCTACTCTAGTTTTCCCATGTATTGTCATACACTATATTAGGGAGATTCTATGGTCGTAAGCACGAGTTCGCTTCTGTTTCTTGTGTTATGGATAAATTCGAAATAATCTGGCAGACTTTACCTATTGCTTAGCGTGACAGATTTGTAGCAATTCAAAATCAATAATGTGTGACTAGGACACATCATCTGTGTCCATATCTTTTGTAGAGAGATATTCAAGGAATTCTTGCGAGATATTGGCTGATTCCGCAACGCTAAGATGATGATTAAGACTTTCTTCACGAATCCAAATGATATTTCCGTCGAGATCGATTTCTAGACTTTTTGATTTCTCTAAGTATCTGAGTATCGTGTTTATCTTAACTAGATTCAATCTTGGGCTAAGTAATTTTCGTAAATCTCTAACCTTTGGATATCCATTTACATTTTTTATAGTTGTTAGGAAAAAGTTTAACTCTTCTTCTGTTATTTCATTCGCAGGTCTCGGTTTCTTTTTTGTAAATTTCTTGGATTTGATAAAGTGATATGTCAATTATCATTTTAAAAGCTTATGCGCCAATAAGAATGTCTATATCCATGAATTCAGGATGTATTCAACAACAACCAAAAAAGATGCTCTAATGCTAGCTATGGAGACAATATTTTGCAATTGTTTTCTTCAATATTAATATCAATATTCATCATTAGTAATTAATAATTTTCGTCATTTTAAGACCTCTTTCTTGGCTGTTAAAATTGATAAGGATGAACATCTATGATGAGGGGATGCAATCCTATAGTTAACGACGATAACGTGTGTTGAAGATGAGCATTATCATAATTGATTTCTGGCCTTTTTATCGAAAAAGTCTAGGTTATAGCACTTCCTCTTGTCTGTCTGAACCTGTCAGTCTGTGCTTGACTGCCAGGCTTTCCAAATTGCTCTGATATCGTTTTATACATATTCAGTTCCTGGGTCGATAGTGGCCTTATTTTTTTCATCGCTTCTTCCAAGTGTCTCATGTTTACTTTTAATTCCTGTGCATGATTATCTGCTTCCTTGGGATCTTTGTACTTGGAAATATGATCGCGCAAAGATAACATGACCGCTGCCGACATGAGCGAAGCGATATCTGCACCGGTGTAACCGTCTGTATGGTTTGCTAATTCTTCTATATCAATATCATCAGCTAACGGTTTTTTCTTAGTATGGATTTTTATTATTTGTACCCTTGAATCGCGGTCAGGGGGTGGAACATAAAGTAGTCTATCGAATCTCCCTGGCCTTAATAATGCTGGATCTATAATATCCGGCCTATTAGTAGCGGCAATCACTATCACGTTGGTTAATATTTCAAGCCCGTCTAATTCAGTCAATAATTGACTGATCACTCTCTCAGTAACATGAGAGTCTCCATTATTTCCTCTTATGGGTGCTATGGCATCCATCTCGTCAAAGAATATAATGCAAGGAGCTGCCTGTCTAGATTTTCTAAATACTTCTCTTACCCCTTTTTCCGACTCGCCGACCCACTTTGAAAGAAGTTCTGGACCTTTGATGCTGATGAAGTTGGCTTCACTTTCGTTAGCTGCGGCTTTTGCCATCAAAGTCTTTCCTGTTCCTGGAGGCCCATAAAGCAATATGCCCTTTGGAGGTGTGGCATCAGCATAGGTAAACACTCCTTGGTATTTGAGAGGCCATTCTACTGCTTCTTGTAACTCCTGCTTTATAGATAATAATCCGCCAATATCTTCCCATTTCACATCAGGAACCTCAACGAATACTTCCCTCATTGCAGAAGGTTCCATCTCTTTGATGACATCGGTAAAGTCCTGCATTGTGACTATGATTTTCTTTAAAGTATCTGCGGGTATGCTTTCGGATGCTAAATCTATTTCAGGAAGTATCCTTCTTAAAGCTCGCATCGCGGCTTCTTTGGACAGAGATTGCAAATCAGCTCCAACAAAACCGTGAGAGATATCAGCGAGCTTTTGTAAATTAACATCCTTAGCAAGAGGCATTCCTCTTGTATGTATCTGTAATATCTCCAGCCTCCCGTTTCTATCTGGAACACCTAGCTCAATCTCTCTATCAAATCTACCTGGACGGCGTAAAGCCGGATCAATAGCATTAATTCTATTCGTAGCCCCTATCACCACCACTTTTCCCCTTGAAGACATACCATCCATTAGCGACAATAATTGAGCAACTATCCTTCTTTCTACCTCGCCTGATACTTCGTCTCGCTTAGGAGCAATAGAGTCTATCTCATCAATGAATATGATTGAAGGTGCGTTCTTTTCTGCCTGTTGGAATACGTTCCTTAACCTCTCCTCACTCTCTCCATGGTATTTGCTCATTATTTCCGGGCCACCTATTGTGTAGAAGTTGGCATTTGTCTCATTTGCTACTGCCTTTGCCAATAATGTCTTGCCTGTCCCCGGTGGACCATGTAGGAGAACACCCTTGGGAGCTTCCACTCCTAACCTTTTGAATAACTCTGGATGTCTCAGAGGAAGCTCTATCATTTCTCTGACTCGAGCGACTTCATCTCTAAATCCGCCAATATCCTCATAAGTGATGGAGGGAACGCCTCCTTCTTTTGATATTTGCACGGCCTTTGCATTTTCTTCGGAAACCGTAATTTTTGTAGAATCATTAATTATAACAGGTCCAGAAGGACTGGTAGAAATTACTACTAAATCTATTCTTTGACCCATTACATTGATAGGTACTGTATCACCCTTGGTCATTAATGTTCCATTGAGGTATTCTGCAAGGTACTCTTCTGCTCCAACTATTCTAAGCGGTTCAGTAGGAGCAAATGTTATACTTTTGGCATCCTTAGACTCTACTTTTCTAACATCTAGTGTATCATTCATACCAACATCCAGCTTATTTCTTGTATAGCCATCAATACGGATCAAGCTCTTGCCTCTGTCGCTCTCCCTTGCTGGCCAGCTCAGAACAGTGCTTTTCTTTCCAAGCGATGATAATTCTAAGGCATCACCAGTAGATACATTCAGACGTTCAGCTATCTTCGGATCAATACGGGCAATCTTTCTTCCTACGTCCCGTTGCTCTGCTACTTCTGCAACTTTAAGATTTACTACCTTGGCGGCGTCCTTACCGCGGCCGGCATTAATATTACTACTGCCATTAGTATTATCATTGTCTATGTCAGATGACATACCTTTTTATCACTAACTCACACTTCACTACCATATGACTTAAGTGTTAGCCCATATTTTTAATCAACAGTTTCCTCGCTCACCAGCTACATCGTATGTTGTTATTGTTTTTTGAGATGTATATACCGAGCCAAGTATTTGCTATGCTAAATTCTCTTGCGCTGTCTCCACTAATTTGAGTGACAATTATCAGTAATTTTCCTGTTTCGTTACGAATGAGTGCGTGACTACAACCGCTATGACTACAAGAGCCAGAATTTCGAATACCTAGTGCATGACTATGATGCAGTCTTTGATACTATAGGTGGCGAGATATACAAGAGGTCTTTCAAAGTTCTAAATTTCTAAATAAAGGCGGCATAATTTTTTCTTTGTTAGGGCAACCAAACTCTGATCTAATGAACGAATTTGACGTCTGTGGTATTAGGCAAGATGTGAATCGTAGAGATAGATTATTATTATTATGACTTGTTTTAGTAGTGATATTTATCTTACTTGTATGATCTGATCATACATAACTGATGTCAATGGAAGCAGGAAGTGAATTTCTTGAAGAAAATCATAAGCATAGTAGGTAATCATATCATCCAAGTGTTTTGAGAAATAATATGATTCTTATCATCGTATGTTATATATTTGTCCTTGTATATTGAGCGAAATAGAAATTAAAGAATTTGAATGGTACTTGCGTGATTATTTCTTCAGACAACATAACCAAGGTAATCAGGAATTCAATAAGGAAACAATTGTACAAGGAATAAGGCTCTATTTACGATACAGAAACTCTGAATTGTGGAAGATATCAGCCCTCATAGACTCTGTAGTTGAATCATTAACTTCTAGGTCAGTAGTGGTTATCAAGGAAGTCGACGGCAATCCAATACGACTTACAAGCGGACTATCGCGTTTACAGTGTTCCAAGTGCTTTTACATTTCATATTTGAGTAGTAATGAACCTATGAAATGTCTGAGATGCTCTGCAACGGAACTGCATGATTTTCCAAAGAAAAAACAATAGATACCAACAGTCGGCTCGCTAGACTTGAAGTAGATCTGATGTTTCTTGTCAGGTTACATGTTATTGTACAATTCGTAAATGGCGATATTTATTTTCTTGAGCAACTTCTTCTTTGATCTGTTAGCTTTTTCATTGTTACTATAATCTGCCAATTCTAGTAAGTCGTGTAAATGTTCCAACTCTGTTCTGGCCAACGCATACACTCCTTTCTTTGATACAATTTCAAGTAATCTTCTTCTTTCCATATAGTCCTTATCTTGTGCTGTAGTAGGCAATCTGTTTGGATCTTGCATGCGCAAATCACAGACATTTACTCGTCCCGTTTGATAAGTATTTGGCATGCTAATTATAAGAGCAAATCATTTACTACTTTGTATGTGCATATGTTGTAGCTGTGGGCACTCTTGCTATACTGACTGCAACGGATCATGGTATGACGATGAATTGAGGGGTATCTGACGAATGGCTATTAAGTGGAAATATAGAGCTTGAAGGTCAGATACGGTCAGATTGATGTTTTTGGAATAGTGGTCATGTTAACTTAGCAATAAAGATCTATCTGCGACCATTCCCTCTTATTCTATAGATATGGTTGAACACGAGGGAACACCAGCAGAGGTAATAATCATGCACACATACATCATCTTATATTTTCTAGGCTTAGGTTTCAGAAAATACGTCAGAAGCAATCCAACCGTTTGAGCAGGAAGTAAGGATCCAAATAATGTATAAGTCAATATGGCCGGATTAGTGGTTCAAGAACTTATATACAAGGCAAATACCTCTGAATCTGCATGAAAGTATTCCTAGCACCAAATACCTCTGATAATGAAATTGTCGTGAAGGCTGTTAGGAGATTGGTGGAGAATGGTATAAAGGAGGAGTATATTGAGATAAACTATAATACTCAGGAGCTAGAAAAAGGTGACCTTTATGTGAGTTACGATCCTCCTGATTTGGTGATTAGAAACGTTTACGACAAAAAGGCAAACGGAATTGTAAAAATGAATAGCTCCGCATTGATAAAGCTCTAGAATACTGCTAATACTATTGCTGCTGTTGCTGCTGCCGCAATGGTAGTATCAGATCAGATCATTCAAACTTTTTGCTAGGTCATTTATACTCCGTCTACTTTCACTTCCATCCTTCATTAAGCGAACCGTTACCTGCCCATATTTTATTTCATCGGGAGCCACTATAACTGTAATGAGTGCCCCCTTTGTAGATGCATCATCAAGTTGTTTTCTGAGTGTTCTGCCTTGAAGGTCATAATCGGCAATGACTCCGCTATTGCGTAAATTGGAGACAAGTTCTAAAGCCCTTTCACCTATATCGTCAGATGTATAAGCAACATACACGAGTGGTTTGGGTTCCGATTTTAAAATACCGTGTTTTTGCAAAGCTATTGCTATCCTTTCCACACCACCTGCCGCGCCTACGGCACCTATATCCCTTCTCCCAAACGCATCGGTTAATCTGTCGTATCTGCCGCCTCCTACTAATGCACCCATCTCAAGAGAAGAATCGAAGGCCTCAAACACTAAACCCGAATAATAGTCCAAGCCGCGTACAATTCCTAGATTGACCCGCGCATTATTAACTCCTCGGGCTTTTAGTGAATCCATCAATTTCGTAAGGCTAGTAAAGTTTGTGAGTTCTTTTAGATCTCCTTGTGACTCTACGACTTTGGCTATTGTGCCATTCCTTGTGGATAGATCTATAAGACGCTGAAGGGTTGAATATTCGATTTTATCCTTATATTCTTCAAGTACTGCATTCGTGCCTTTCTTTGGGACTTTGTCGATGGCTCTGAACATTTCAAAGATCTTGTATTCATCTTCAATACCAAGTTGATGTCTCACAAATTCTTCCATTAATTGGCGATCGTTAATTTCAATACTGACCTTTAATCCCAACTTTTTTAGAAATACCGAAACAAACTCAATTACTTCCGCATCAGATTCATGGCTAAATGAACCATAAATCTCTATATCCCATTGATGGAAGTATCGGTATCTTCCTGCTTGCGGTTCATCATATCTCCAAACGCCGGCAAATGTCGCAAGTTTGGTAGGCATCTTCAAATCTCGCCTTGCCGCAACAAACCTTGTCAATCCAATTGTAAGATCAAATCTTAATGCAACTTTTCTGTCACCCTTATCACTAAAACTATAGATTTCATTTGAGATATTAGTACCACTTTTTGTCTCAAGGGTAGAAAGCATCTCTATTGGTGAAGGCTCCATAATCTTGAAGTTGAACAATGTAGCAGTTTCAAGAAATTTTTCCTCAATATAGTTAATATTATAAAGTTCTTCTTGTTCGAGATCCCTCATCCCACGAGGAAGTTCCAACTTCACAATGAACAGCAATAATGGTTGACATTTAGATTTTACGATCAATTATAATAAGTGGGATTTGAAAGATGCATGCGTGTCGGAGGGAAGATTCAGGTATCTTGATCATATGACAGATGCCGTGATTGAGGCATATGGGGGTACTCTAGATGAGGCTTTCGAGAATTCTGCTCTTGGACTAGTCAACACAATGTTCGATTTGACCGCCACCAGCAAAATCTCTTGTTCTGCTGATAAAGAAATACAAATTGAAGCAAAGGGATTTGATCTTCAAAGCTTACTGTATGACTGGTTAGAAAAAGTTATGCTAGTCGTTTTAATGCAGCATATTTTATTATCGGACTTCAAGGTGAAGATATATGAGAAAAAGGTTGGCGATTATAGCTATATACTTTCAGGAATTGCAAAAGGAGAGCGTCTGAACCTGGAAAAACATCATTACAAGATAGAGGTAAAAGCAATAACTTATCATGAAATGGAGATTAAAGAAGAAAAAGAAAGAAACAGAGTGACAACTAGATTTTTATTGGATCTCTAGCTGTATATAGATAAAATTGCGTTGAGACTTCTATAGTCAGTATAAAGCCATATTACATGTTATAATATCAGCATCATATAACTTAGTTGTGTAGCTGTGCACACCGCACTATTAATGCAAATAATCCTTCAGAAGGCTCTATTAACTTAACTGCATTTTATCAGTATGTTTGTAAATTTGGTTCTATCTGTTTCCTTATACAGATATACGAGAATTAATCATAGCCAATTATTCATATGTTTAGTCTCACATTCAGTTAGTAGGACATAGTCAGCTTTAGGTTATGCTGTGACTATTTAGTGCTTAAGTTAACGGAGCCCTTCACAACTCAAAAAAATCTTATATAGCAATTCACCCCCTTTATTATAGGAACATGAGTGAAGATAAAAAAGGTTCTGGTACGCATGTAAGTAGCAACCAATCTTTGATGGAGCTTTCAGACAAAAATTTTGACGATACCGTCTCTGGAAGCAGGCCTGTTTTAGTGGACTTTTGGGCAACTTGGTGCGGACCTTGTCAGTTTATGCTTCCGATTTTTGACAAATTAGCAAAAAAATATGGAGATAAGGTGACCTTCGGAAGACTAAATGTGGACGATAATCAGGGAGTAGCTATGCGATTTGATGTATATGCCATTCCTACATTTATAGTATTCATGAATGGGAAGGCTATCGATCGAGCCGTGGGCGCAGTCGGAGAAAAAGGACTCGAAGGGCTCTTACAAAAGTATCAATAGCCATTCCTATTTTATGTTTATCTTTAATTTTAATTCAAAATTAATTAATTATAAATATCATTTATTATGAAGAATAATAACAGAAAAGTATCTAAAGATATCCATATGCAGGATCGGATTTCCTTTTTAATCCTAGGATATTTTTGAAAACTTCGTTCTCTTCTTCGTTTAGTCTGTGATTGAATCGTTCTATTAGCAATTTTGCCTGTCTGCTGTTCAGATCCGTATAGAACGTGTCCTCCTCGTTGATTTGCCTTCCAATTACAGGGCCCCTGATAGAGACGGCGACTTGCATTCCTTTTGTAGCCTCTTCAATTGCTTTACCATTTTCCTGTACCTGCTGTATGATGCCGATCTTTTTACCATCGTTACTCATAACTAGAACCTTTTGCCTAAGTTTTCCAACAAGAACCTCTGCACCGAATACGGCTGGATCGTTTCGCCTAAAGATATATCCTCTCATAAATTGAAATTTACAAATAGGTGGTATTTCGTTGAATAGAATCGATTCCTCATGCTCTCTTTGATATGTAACCCAATCTGTATAGGTCCTTACAAGATTGTATATTATTTGTTCATTGAAAATCTTTACATTACGTTCCTGTGATTCCCTCTGCGCATCATCTAAAACTTTAACGTTGAATCCAAGCACTACTCCCAAATACCTGTCCTTTTCCCTGACTGCTGAAGCCTCTATTATATCCCTTCGTGTAATATGGCCAATATCCGCGCTTCGAATGTTTACATTTGCCTTTTTTAAAAGATCCATAATTGCCTCAATTGAGCCTATAGTATCACACCTGAGAATAACACCATTCGAATCAGTATTGATAATGGCACTCTTAATCTCAGACTCTACCATTTGCCTTAGGATATCTTCATCCTGTTTCCTTTCAAGAACATATAAAGGGCTACCTGCTAGAACACCATCCAAGTCTGTGGAGGTAATCTTCAGACCTGCTGCGGATATTACTTGATCAACTGGTTTAAATTTGTCTCTGGGATCCCTCATTTCATCGAGAGGTTTGGGCACCAGCAAAGCCTTGATTTTGGTGATAACAGCACCATCGCGTTTTGCCACTACCACTACATCTCCGTGTTTTATAATTCCATCCAAAAGTATAACATTTGCAGAAGGACCTAGCCCCACTTCCTCATTGATTTCAAGCACAATTCCTCTCGCCCCACTTGTATGTCGCTCTAACCTTCTTCCCATAAATTGCTGTGCAAGCCCAACAAGGACTGCTAGCAGTTCAGGAATGCCAACTCCCGTCACTGCACTTACAGGCACAATCGCCAATTCTTTAGTAAAATCTTTTACTCGCCAGAAAGCTTCGGAACTATAACCTAGCCTGGAAAGTGAACCTACAACATTGTATATCTTTGTGTCCAACATTTCTAAGACATTGACATCTTGATTTTTCATTTCCTCGCTAACAAATGGCGAAAGAGAATTTTTTCTCCACCCAGTAACCATATCAATTTTATTTAGCGCAATAACGAATGGGACTTTTCTTTTTCTTAGAATTTCTATACTTTCAATTGTCTGTGGCTCAAATCCTTTGTTAACATCCGCAACTACAATTGCTAGATCTGCCGCTGAACCTCCTCGTACCCTGAGATTTGCAAAGACCTCGTGGCCTGGAGTATCAATGACAAGTAGACCGGGGATTTGAGTTTCTGATTTAGAAAGCCTCTGGTAAAGTGGTCCAGTAATATCCTTGATTGTTTCAATCGGAAAAAAACTCGCTCCTATGTGTTGTGTAATGCCTCCAACCTCTCGTGCTTGAACTGCAGTACCCCGTACTCTGTCCAACAATGATGTTTTCCCCGAGTCTACATGACCTAATACTACTACTACTGGTTGACGTAACTGCACTTAAGTAAAAATGACCTGTGACTCTTTTATGAAGCTTTCAGATGAATCTGATGCGTGTATAATATTGTCTGTAAGGCCGAGACCAAAATCACCCCGAATAGTGCCGGGAGCAGCTTCAAATGACTTCGTGGATCCTATCATCGTCCGGACTGTATTAATTGCATTATTCCCTTCTAGAATACAGGCTACGACAGTGCCTGATGATATGAATGATACTAGCTCTTTAAAAAATGGTTTTGCCTGATGTATGGAATAAAATTGTTCAGCCTTTTGTTGGGTAAAATTGAATAATTTTAAATCTCTTATTTGAAGTCCTTTATCCTCGAATCTAGAAAGGATCTCCCCCGTCAAGCGACGTTTAAAGCCATCAGGTTTAACAACTATAAGGGTTTTTTCGATAGCCATGGTTTTCTACAAGACTACGGCTATTTCTTTACCTTAATACCGCCCTTTACATACTTGTTTGTCCATTTCAATCTTCTTGGATCGCGTTTTAATTTGCGCAAATTCTTCTTGCACTTGTCAGAACAGGTCCATTGTATGGAACCGTCGTTTTTAACAAGCATTGTTCCTTGGCCTGTGACAATACGTCTACCGCAGAAAGAGCAGTTACGTAGCGATGCTGCCGTTTTACTCATAATCTATTTACCTCCCGTCCACACACAACTTTCCATTACTTTATCTTGCGGGCCTCACGTTCAGTTTCTCTAAGCATCAAGACATCATTCATTCGGATCGACCCCTTGACGTTTCGAGTCAGAATACGTCCTCTATCTTTTCCTTCCAAGACTTTTACCCTGACTTGTATCACCTCCCCTGCAATGCCTGTTCTGCCAACAATTTGGATAACTTCTGCAGGAACGACCTTCTCTTCAACAGTCTTACTCATGTCAGATTACTCTTTTTTACCTTTCATGGTTGAAATTGACTCCACAACCTGCTCAACTATATGTTGTGCTTCACCAGCATCCAGGATTGTTGCAGCTGCGGAGCCGACATCTATGCCGAGAGAGGTTCCTAGCTGTTGCTTACTTGGTACAAAAACGTATGATGCACTTCTCTCTTCACAAAGAATTGGCAAATGCGCTACTACTTCTGGTGGTTCCACGTCTTCTGCAATGACGACCAATCTACTTGAGCCACGCTCTATTGCTTTTGTAGTTTCATTTGTCCCTTTCCTTACCCTACCACTCTGCTTCGCCAGCCGTACTGCTTCATAAACTGCATTTACAAGGTCTTTAGGGGTTTCAAATTTCACATAATATGGTTTACTCATAATCTATTTTGTCACCCATTGGGATCATCTTATTACTTCTGTAAGAGAAGAACAGGCGTTTTAAAAGTGTTGTCTATAACTTTTAGATTCTATCGTTTATTTTGCTCCCAACAAGGGTACTATATTCTCGAACTTTTGAATCCAACAGCGATTTATCAGTGGATTCTGCATAGATCCTAACCAGCGGTTCTGTTCCGCTTGGCCTTACCATGATCCAGGTTTCTTCATCTATCCATATCTTGGCGCCGTCTAAAGTTTCAACCTTTTGAGGACTACCATGTTTCAAGCATGCATTCACTATCTCGTCAGCAATTTGCTTTGTAGGACATCTAAACTTTGATTTGTATTGAAATATCTTTGGTAATGAGGATATCAATTGTGAAAATCTTTCTTTACTTGAGGCCAGCATATCCAATAAGAGGGCTGTAGTCATTATGCCATCCCTTACTTCATTCAACTTTCCATACATGAATCCGCCATTCTCTTCTAATCCAATGTAAGATTTGCGCAGGACCATTTCTCTTGAAACTTCGACGCTTCCGACTTTTGTATGTGTTAATTTTGAACCTTCTTCTTCCGCTACAAATGAAAGAGCCATTGTGGTGTTTATCGGACAAACAATCTCAGCGCCTTTATGCTTATTTTTTAGTAAATGTTTGACAAGTAAAGTACCGGTCCTGTCTCCCCATTGGATTGTTCCTTTTTCGTCGCAGAATATACTACGGTCACCATCGCCATCGTAAGCTACCCCTATGTCAGACTCTGTGTCCCTTACCATGTTAGCGAGAATTTGAAGGTTTTCAGGAGTGGGCTCTGGTCCACGTCCAGGAAAATTGCCATCTATGCTGCCATTGACTACAATCGCTTTACATCCGAGTTTTTGTACTAACAATGGAGCAACAGCCGCTTGGGCGCCATTACCTATATCTAGAACAATTTTGAATTCACAGGATCTGATTTTTTGAACATCAATTAACTGCAAGACTGCCTCCATATAAGAATCGATTACAGATTCATTGACAGAGTCTCGGCCTAAGCCATCAATTTTGGTATATTTATTTGAATAGTAAATAGATTCAATCTTTAATTCGTCTTCTCTTGAAATTTCCACCCCATCATTTGCAATAACTTTAACTCCATTATATTCGGGCGGATTGTGCGACGCTGTGATCATTATTCCACCATTGTAACCAAGGCGCTTTGTGGCGTACTGCAGACAAGGAGTAGGAACAAGTCTGGCATTTTCGACATTCAGTCCTGCAGAGTTAAAAGCAGATCGAACCAGTTTCGAAAAAATAGGACTTGAATTTCTACCATCATATCCTATGACGATTGGTCCTTTTTGGAAATAGGTTGCTATCGCATAAGAAAGGTCGATTATAAAATCAAACTTAATCTCCTTTCCAAAAATTCCCCTAATTCCGTTGGTTCCAAATAACCTGCTTTGTTCTTTGTACATCTTTAGTTTTTACTATCCAAATCGGTATAGAATAGTGGAGTTCGTGGCATTCTGTAATCATGGAGTTCGCTATCCCAACTCAGGGACAGACACATAATCGCCGGCTTCAATAACAATTGATCTCTTGTAACGCAACTCGAATGTATAGCAGCACAAAAAACATAGTAGTTCACAGGATCGACTCCTTTCCGTCGCTATGTAGATTCTCTACAAACTTTAATGATCTACTTACCATCATGCAATGAAAAAATAATAATTGTAATAAGTATTTATGCAATTTCGTCCTGTATCGCGTCTTAATAATATATATTTTTAATGGAAGTAGAGAAAAGACATTTGTTGCTCTAATTTGCTATAAGGACATCTATTGCAGAAAACTTTGCCAGAAAAATGGCCTGCTTATGCGGAGTCCGAAATCACTACGACATTCCCATCTATCTTGGACACTATTAATATATGATTGTTGATAGAAATCCTTAGCCAATACTTTAAAAATTAAATTTGGCTTTTGCTCATGCAGAGCTACAACTTGCGGGGGTTGCCAAGCCTGGCCAACGGCGCAGGTCTCTTGTTAAAAGAGTGTGAGGCTTAGAATGAGCCAGGAAACATGAGGGACTGACTCCTATAACCCTGTTCCTTAGGGATTCGTGGGTTCAAATCCCACCCCCCGCACTGTACTATACGCATAATTACATTCATTGAACGAATGATAATGAGAACGTAATGCAAGTCTCAGCATGTATGTGACATCCATCTTTATGAATAGCTAGAACGAGATCTAGCCAACCTTCGTGGAGACAGATTGATTCTGGAAGAGAACATGAATACAATTCTATCTTACCTACGGTACCTTCAAGCACATGGAGATAGTATCCCCAGATAGGTACATTATATTTTCACACTTACGAAGCTTTCGACTCGACTGCTTAACAATAAGCGCTTTGATGATGGCACAAAGAATGATCTTGATAATGTGATTTCTATAATAAAAATTCATCGTCATTTGTATTGTACATCCTTCTTGTCCTCTATCTCTCGGTTGTCCTATTCTTTTTTTCTTAAATGTTGTCTGTCTGTGATGCATCTAACTCAACTACTACGATTACTGTATGTTCAGATAGTACATTTACAACTTGGGGATCACATTAGGTAACAGTTAGCGCTCTCTATTTTTATTCTGTAATAATATAGTTTGCTAATTATTCACGACCAAAACCCGTAGCTTTTCTGATGGCAGCAATTCTATTCTTTGTAACATAGGACGTCCTATTTGTAATAATGCGTAAATATGGTGTGAATAGACCTTTTGTGCCTTCTCTGAATCTCTGCTACTCTTTGGAGATAACGCTTGCCACTTCCTCATCTACAATCGTCATCAATAAAAATAAACAAATCTATTAACAAATGACCCAGAAATGCACTAGAAATGGATATTTATCATCTTCATTATATCAACTACTACTCCTTCTCTGGCTACCAATCTGTTACCATTTAGCTACCATCCATCACCGTCAAAATCATTATGAAACGTCCTTATCAAATATGACAACTAAAGGATTTTAATAATAGGAGTATAAATAAGATTGTACAAATACCTTGAAATATCGTCTTATGGTAGACGCTCAAAGACTTTGTTATAATGTTGTATAGAAAGATGTTCGTTAGTAACGATCGTGGATGCGGACACTGCCCACATCAGCTTTTCTATAGAAAAGTGTTATAGCCAAGAATAAGGACAATCTCTGCATTCGGCCACAAATATAGTATAACGAAGAATAGTTATCATGCTGGTATGTGTGTACTGCTGCAGTCAGTTTAGGAATACATAATTGAGCACAGGTAAGTCAGTTTATATAGACAAGCTATGTTGAAAACAACTAGTAACAAAACATATGCCTAATCACAAAATTTAGGTCTTAAACATATGAAACAGCCTTGCAAGAAGTTCGTCTTATCTTTTCTCATTTTTTAATGATTATTTTATTATTTCTAATAACTTCACCTGACGTGTATGGATTAATTTCTGGTGTTACTAGTTTTTCATTCAATTCACTACACTACTCTAGAAATTACTTAAGTTTTCTAGGCTAGAGATTTTCATTATATTTTATTTTCTAAAACTTTAAGAAGCCATTCTATTTGACTTGCTTCATCGACGTGTGCAGAATCATCTGTTATAGCACTTCCTGTGGCTGCACGAGTAACTTTACCTGTTCGAATATCTAAAGAGCCATGGAAGCATACATGACTGATACCTTTGTTTTGGTCATAGATGGATGCCATATAGCGACGGACGTCCTCAACTGGGAGAGAAAATTCAAAATCGACAACATCGTCCTTGTTATGAACCCGGCTAGTACTGGTATATTCATGCATCTTACGTCCATTCTCATCCACAGCTTCTACCCCTGATATCTTTTCCGGGGTTGGGGATTTCCTGCCATGGTAAATTTGCTCACATATGCGCTGACGTTGTGTCCTTCGCTTGAAGGCTCTACTTTATTCTCTTGTTCATCTTTAGTATTACTTAAATCAAGCTCACCGCTGGTTTCAGTAATACTTTTTTTATGCCGCGGTGGCACAACTCTCCGAGGAATATAGGGATTATCACGCGGTAAGCACCTGTAAATATTCCTGGTACTAAACCCTGGCAGATCTTTATGATCGTCGCGTATCTTTGTGATTGCCTCTTTATGTGGAAAGCCAATAGCCAAGCAGGTTATACATAATAGCTACCAATTCATACGCTCGGGTTAACGTTGGATAGATCTTCCTAAATTCTTGAGAGAGCTCTTCGTATGTCCTATGTTTATATTCATTCATCTCTTGTGATCCTGGATATGATTGGTAGTGGGGATAGAGTCTATTTTTCGGAATGAACACATATAGGAAACTATCTGAAACGGCAATTTACAATATCGATAATCTGGACTACGATGCGACTTACCAAAATCTTAGAACTCCGAACAAAAACATTCGATCTTTAGAGAAGAGTGAGAAGGGGCACATCACATGTCGGTTCAAACGGCCTAACATATTTGTGGAAATTTCTCCCAAAGGAAAAATGAATATTTACTATGATCGATATGATGATGTTAACAAAATTACCAGAATCTTGTGGGAACAGAAACTAGTGGTTTGTGACCGTTTTTCAATTGAACGGGATGTGCCGCGAACACTTAAAGGCGTACAGGAGGGCTTGAAAGCTAGCCTAGATGACTTGATTGAGCCTGAGCTCTTGCAAAGATTGAATTATCACAACTATATCCTTCCAACTGCGCCCCAAAAACCTTCCAAGCGTTGGCTGAAGGAATTCGCAACTATCTCACAAAGCTTACGGAGAGGCTCGAATACGATAGAGCAGTTGAAGAGATGGAGAATACAACAGAGTGGGTCATAACATTTGGCACGACAGTCACAGGATCGTCAAATTATCCAAAAGCATGCGACAGGCTTATAGAGGAATTGACATCTGCACTAAAGGAAAGTTGCTATGGCTTCAGGCTATATGAAGAAGATAGAGACGGTGAGGGACTCTCTTTGCGCTATGCCTTCGTTTGGAATCCCGCTGACGACACATTCGATTTTCCACCATATCCAGAATGCTGGCAACAACTAGAACTTGCTCCTTTTAAGTCAATTTATCCTGATTCAGATTTTGAGGATATACAGAGATGATGATCTAGATTAGCCTATCAGAATTGAACTATAAAGCAATGGATACAACAACAAGGCTGACCATATGCTGAAACTTGTCAGGGATTCTAACCTAAAGATGGGTGTGCATCTCAGCCACCAAAATACAATTTAAATAAAAATACAATGGCAGAGAATTTATTTATATAAAAAATGGCGCAGCTTGATTATGTATTACAAAACGATTTAGCATTTATATGAGCAAGTCAGCGATTCTGAATTCATAGATGGGTAATCAAGAAAAGAGATCTGAAGAAGGCTTTAACAGAGATTTCATCGACCCTAAGCCAGTTGAAACTGACAAGGAATACGGGGTACAGATTACAGAAATTAGTAGAAAGGGTTACGGTATTGCTCGAGTCCAAGGCTTTATAATCTTTGTAAAGAGCGGACAAGTAGGACAGAATGTTAATATCAGCAAGGTAGGAAGCACCTTTGCTACAGTAGAAATTATATAGGTCTAGTGCTAAATGAGCATATTCGATCCTTCAATATATGTTGCTATCTTCCCATACTTATTTATAGCAATTTTTCCGCTCTTTGGTATAATTCTAGTAACGAAATGGGTATTAGATGATAGAAAAAATAAGCATTTGAAAAACTCAAAACAAAGATAACATCTCTTTCAAACAACAGTCCGTAATAGCCGTATTTTTATCTTACAAAGCTAAACATGGGAGAGGAAGATTTCTAGATGTTCTACAAGAAAAGATCACCTAGAGCTATGGGGGATACTCAGCATATCTGGAATTATGTAGATATTATTCTCAGCGAATTGTTTATTATTTTGCTCAATTCAAGACTTGGTAATTTCCGCAATCGTTTTACTTCCCTTTCTTCTTTACGCTCTGCACGTTCAATTTTGGATAATCTATCATAATGATACCGTTTAACCTTGTACAGAATTCCATGTTTATCCTGTCGTAGTTTTTGGCAATCTGATTTGAATATCAATTTTTGACATAGTTGGCAGTATAGCAACCTGTGTGTTCTGTTTTTAGATTCTATGATGTGTCCACCTGAATCTTTGAACCAATTCATTCTTGCTTAATTAGAAAACACTCTAATGTTTCAGATTGACAAAATTTATTGAGCATATCCTAGTATTATTGTTAACAAAACGCTTTGTCTGTTAGGAAGAAGTTCCCTTTCATTGAGTATGTTTCATTCCAACCTATTTATGGGCAGCGATAATAATGGCACCTCCAAACAGGGCCCTTTTTAATTCTATTTTTGAAAATCTTTCGATAAGCAGTGAACAAAGATCCGAGTTATGTGGCCATCTCAAGTAAGTGCCATATAGAGTTTTAAACTTGAGTCCTGCTTTTCCAGCTGCGACAAAGGCAAGTATTCCAAGTAAATATTTCAAGTAAAATGAAACAAATGCTCTTGGAATAGCATTGTCAGGCTTGCCAATGTCGACAATGATTAATCTACCTCCTTGTTTTAGCACTCTGTGTATTTCTTCAATTGCTCGTTTAAGTTCAATCGCATCACGCAGTGAGTATCCGCACATTACAACGTCGAATAAATTATCCCGGAACGGCATGTGTTCAAAAACACCAGATGATAAATACACGTTCAACCCAGGCTCCAAGAATTTGTTTACGTTTGAGAGCATTTCTGATATTGGATCATACAAGATTATTCCTGCGAGACTCTTTCCTTCCTTTAGGGCTAGCCTGGACATATTGCCATAACCAGATCCAGCGTCTAGTATGATATCGCCTGAGAACACACGTCCGCTAAGACCCTGCCGACGGAATTTGGTGTCCTTCCCAAGAGATATTGCGCTGTTAACTCTATCGTAAACGGGGATGATTGTACGTAATACTTCGATTACTTCTCGCCAGTATTTATGACCCAAACCAGACAAATTAAATCTGGAGATAAGTAGATGAAAATAGTTGTAAACTTTTCTTGTTTATAAATCTAGACTATTATGAATCTTGTTGACAAAAACTTCAATATTTATCTTAAACTACAAATAATTTAGAGGAAAAGCGTTGTTCAATTCATTTTTGCTATATAACTGCATTCAATACAAAAATTGATAAGGGTCTGATTACGAATACGATCTAGTGTCCACCATAAGTGAATATGTTTGTCAAGACTGCGGATCTCTTCTGATTCATAGTAATCCGCTCACGCTTGAAAGTATGAAGGATGTTCATAAGCAGTTATGCATAGTGGCTAGACAAAAATTAATAGCTGCAGAAGCAGCGAAGGCTGCAACAACAAAAGCGGCACCGACGGTTCAAAAGCCATCTGTCGCAGCTCCTGCATCGAATACTTTGTCACCGCCACCAACTATCGCAGCTCCTGCACCTCCTGCCGCCCCTTCTACTGCAGCTGCGGCCAGTGGTAGTGGTAGTAGTGGCAATACGACCATTTCCCTAACCGGAAGTGGTACTGATTACTCCAAAGTTGATGGACCTATTGATCCAAATTTCAAATCAAAAAGACAGGTGACCGGTGCTTTTCAAGGGATAAAGGTATGGGGTCCTATTGATCCACCAGGGCAGTTAGGTATATGGGGTACAGAGGTAACCGTAGATTTTGATATATGTGTAGCAGATGGTGCATGTATTGA
>DATDFS010000101.1:0-4944 GCA_036522495.1 Nitrososphaeraceae archaeon
TTCCCATTAAGTAACTTAGATAATGGGCTTCCAGGATTGTACTTCAATGCAATGAATCTGACGCCGGTAAACACAGGCTGGGAACTATCCTTGGAAGGTATCAGAACCGCAGTCATCTGCACAGCAAAAGCCTGAGACGCAAAACCCATAATCAAAACCGTTGATAAAATAGCAGAGAAAAAGAATGGTGACATCAAATTCATATCAAAATTGTCAGATATCCTGTTTATATTCCTTATTGACAGGTGTATTTATAGTTAAAATTGCAACAATATGAGTGATTCAATAACATTAGTACTTAAACTAAATAATTTTAGTGAATGAGCAGATCAGTGTCATGAAAAACTATAACTCATTAATTGCACACATAGGAAAGTCGACCGATCCTAGCCAACAGATAGTGTATTTCCGAAAATTATACATTGTAGCTAAGTTATTATCATATTTTAACTTTGATTACTATTCTGGCTGGTGGAACTGGCTCAGTAAAATTAGTTCGCGGTCTTGCCTCACAGACTAGAGATCTTACCGTTATTTCAAACATAGGTGATAATATATGGCTTCATGGCTTGTACGTTTGTCCTGATATCGACACAGTAATCTATGCTCTGGCAGATTTGCTCGACAAAAGTCAAGGCTGGGGTATAAGAAACGATTCCCACGGTTTTATTCGCCAAATGGAAATGCTTGGTGAACAAACATGGTTTAGGCTTGGGGACAGAGATCTAGCTACTCATTTGTTAAGAACTAACATGCTCAAGAATGGTAAAAACCTATCAGAGATTACTGATTGGATGAGAAATAAGTACGCCATTTCGACAAAAATTATTCCTGCCACAGATAATCCAGTAGAAACAAAAATAGTTACAGAGATAGGAGAGATGCACATACAAGAATTTTGGGTAAAATATCGAGGGGAACCTAAAGTTACTGATATTGTCTATGCTGGCGCAGAGAGATCTCGAATTAATCCAGAAGCAGTCCATGCATTAAAAAGGTCCAAAGTTATAATTATCGCACCCGCAAACCCGGTTACAAGCATAGGACCCATCTTAGCAATAAAAGGAGCAAGAAAAGAGCTTGCCCTTGAAAGGAAAAAAATTTACGCAGTTTCCCCTCTGATCGGAGATAGAACCATAAGTGGACCAGCCGTCAAGTACATGCAGGCTATGAAAATACAGAATTCTCCTGTTGGGGTTGCGGAATATTATTCTGATTTTGTGAGTACATTTATCATTTCTAGAAGTGACAGTGATCTGTCGGCAAAGATAAGCAGGCTTAATATGAAAGTCTATGAAACTGATATTATGATGAGAGATAATATCGATGAGAATCGATTGGCGTCATATCTATTAAAACAACAATCCAAGACTTTCTGACTTGAAAATATCGGCCATCGTCCCCGTAAAGCGATTTGAAAGGGGAAAATCAAGGCTGGCATCAATGCTGGACGTTGTAGAACGTGTTAAACTATGTGGGTTATTACTTGATGATACGCTTAGTACCATCAATAAGGCAGCTTCAATATCTGAAGTTATTGTAGTTTCAAGTGATAAACGAGCAGAGGGAATTTCAAAGAGACATGGTGCAGTATTTTTGAAGGAATATGTAGACAGGGGAGTAAATAAGGCGGTCTCTATTGCAGATAATTACTGTAATGCGGCAGGTGCCAATGCTACAATAGTCATACCCCAAGATCTCCCTCTCCTCACACCTGCTGATATAGATATGATCTGCAACACTGCAGAAGAATATGAGAAATGTTTAGCAATATGTCCTTCACTACGATATGATGGCTCAAATGCTCTGTTACGCAGACCGTCTAACTTAATTAAGACATATTACGATAACAATAGTTTCGATATGCACATCAAAGCTGCCAAGAAAATACGAGCAAACCTTAAGATAATTTTATCACGTAGGATAATGACAGATCTTGATACGATCGAAGACGCAGAAAACTTGATGAAAGAACCAACTATGGCTAAATCTATCATATATTTAAGATCCAAAGTAAAGTCAGAGACCCGTTGAGTGTAAAAATAAAATACTTGATTGCCAAACTGGAATGGTTCACATGTCAAGAGAGGGTTCAGAGTCTGGATATCACAACTACAGCTTTCAATTAAAACCCATTCCATCTCAGCTGGAACGAGGCAGATGTTAACGAAATCTTCATGAATTCATGCCTATGTAAGATTTTTATTAAAGGCGCTGCGAAGGATATCTTTCACTTTCAGTTCCCCGATACTGGTTCAAATCGATCTGAATGTGATAATTTTCTCTGAATCTGGCCGTGTAAATACTGCAGCTACGCAATTGGGATCGAGATATTGGAGATGCCTCGCTCATTTGGCTATGCAACCGATATCGATGTATACACATACTCCACATGTGACGATGGTTGGTCAATATCTGCTAACTTGTCATCACTCTAAAGATATGCCAAACGACAGGAGTAATAAACAAGACTGTTATTTAAAAGGTTTAGTTCATAGAAAGAGATCATTCGGGAGAATCGAGATTCATAACTCTCTTCTGGTGATATCATGAAGGCAGAGATTCAAGGCTTCCTGACGTACTGTAGGTGACGCTTATATCCTATTGTATATCAAGGTAATAGTGAATTACTGTCGACATCTTAACACTGACGTAGATAATTCAATTACGGCAATTATTTATCGAACAGCCGGTTATGCTCTTCCACCATGAATCTATTGTAGAGACGACATCGAAACCGTATTCTCTTGCTTTCTTCATTGCTCCCTAATTGTAAACGGCTAGCTGCATCCAGATGACTTTGATTCATTCTTCTTTATTGCGTCACCAATTACTTTAGCAATTCTTCTGATCTCCAGAGGACATCCACAATTTCAACTTCCTTTCTTACCTTAGCATAGCCACAAGATTTTTTCCCTAGGATTCTGAAGTCTTAGGATTCACCGGAATAACATTATAACCATTATCAACGGGATAGTCGGGCATGTAAGTAAGGCAGCCTTCTCTTCGTTTTTTGACACTCCTACAACAACGATATTCTTAAAATCATAAACTTTATTTTTAAATTCATTATCTGAATGAGCATCCGTCTTTTCTATAGACGTCTTTGTAATATCCATTATTTATTGATGGCGGAACTACCTACCTCCTAGATTTAATAAGGTCTTAGCGTTAGTTAGAAATTTATTTATTATCAATTATCAAACGGTTTAGAATATAAGGAGATATAAAGTGGCTTTATTATACCACTTGTCGCGGTGATTGCCATACATGGTAAAGGATACCTGCTGGACTCACAATTGTATGTAAGCATTTAAATTAGAATTCATATAAAATCACTTTACATCGACCAAACCGATGGGGAACAAAATGCCTGGTTCAAGAGTGGTTAAATCTGCTCTTAGCCAGGCAGATATCATACAATACCTATTTTCTGCTTCAGCCTGATCTGCTTTCCCTCATATTACCGATGCATAGAAATACGTTGTAAGATTTATACAATGGGCGTAATAATATAACACTCCTTCAATATACTAAAATTATTAACGATATCAATTAGCTGTTATCTTTATCACATTTGTAATAACCTAATAGAGCATGCAATCATCCGGAGTACGGCGCGGTAAAGTGGCCATAAATTTCAGGGTGCAGGGAAAGAAAAGCACTGCTCTGTTTTACTACAGATACGATCCAAAAGATCAAGCCATCGATTATATAGACATAGAATACACAGAACCAGCTTTAAAAACCTTAATCGAGGACAATAGGAAAATGATGGAGAGGGTCGATATTTATATCAGAAATTTGTTGGTAAAACAAGAAAAGATTTAGAAGAGAATAAAGATAGTAAGAAGTAGAGCACTCGGTAGGGCATAACATCTTCCCTACTGTAACATTGGTGATTCGCTAAAATTGATGATTTCTCACATCTAAAGCATCGAATGCGATACAAAGCTTGTCCTCGGCAAAAAATAAATATAATTGAAACTCTCAGAGTTGCGTGCCTGTTGATCCGGTATGTGGTATTGAATTGGATGAAAGCCTTGCAGTCAACTATGAACATCGGGGTATGTTATACTATTTTTGTTGTGAAGGATGCAAAGGAATTTTCATTAGAAAGCCGAAAAAATACTCTAAATAACTGCAACAGAGATTTATGCATCAATAATCGATTATGAACTCTGGAAAAGGGTTCCCTACAATTTCTTCACCTTCACATTTTCTTCGTATTTGGCTTCTTGTCCATGACAATAACTTACTACCCCATAATAAAAAGCAGTGGAGAATAATGTACATACGTTGTATGGTACGTGAGAATAGTTGACTGTGAAAGATGATGTTATAGATTTCATCGAATGCTGAAAGGGAAAATTGAAATTCAAAAAGAGTTCCCAATGACCACGCCTTCGAACAAGAGAAATGAACACTTGGTTTGACCTGACGTAGCACATGTTGCTACTGAGGTAGAAAAAATAAAGATATGGCGTATGATTATACATCAAAATGGATAATGTCTCTATTGTATGCAATGGAACAAGAGTAATTGGTCTGGGCAATATTGGCACAGAAGGAAGCTATTCCTGTCATGGAAGGGAAATCCTATTTTGTTCAGAACACTTGGTGGTATAAACGCACTTCCATTATGTATAGCCAGGATATAGAAAGCAATAATTCGAGTTGTCGGTCAATCCAGCCAATTTTTGGGGGATTAAATATTGAAGATATACAATCACCCCAGATATTAGAGACAATATAGGTTTAGCAAGAACTTGGATACCCTTATTCCATGATGATCAGCATGGGTCAGCTGTAATCACTCTTGCAGCTGATAAATGCTTTGAAATTATTGATAAAGAAAAGATTAGATATTATAAAGGTGGTAATATCAGAGCGAATTCTGCCGGTTACAGTGTTTTCAAAATCTTGCGGGCTGATTGTAATGAC
>DATDFS010000102.1:0-13174 GCA_036522495.1 Nitrososphaeraceae archaeon
TTATCTTGCTTTGATGCAGCATTAACAAATCTCATTGTGGGTACTTTAGGACTGAAACCCCATTTATGCAATAATCTGTAGATGTGAACCTCATGATATTTGACTCCTGTTCTTTCATATATCAAATTCATGACTTCTTTAACCATCCATCCTGATTGATTTTCTGACAACTCTCCTCTTATCCTAATGGATGTTTCTTCTGATACTTCTGGCGGCCTTCCGCTTCTATGCTTATTCTTTAATCCTTTCAAACCAGCATTATCAAATCTCTTGAGCCATTTGTACGCCCACCATCTAGATCTATGGAATTCCTTTTCAGCTACACATGATGCTTCCTCCTTATCCGTTCTGACCCGTGTTACCAGCAAAATCCTTTCTCGCACATCGGCATCTTTTTCATTTCTATAAGCAGTCTTTAGAACTACAGCAGAGATCAAGGTGAATGCCTAATGTATTCATAACTTATTCAAGCTAAATTGATGTTGAACTAGATCTTTAAACAGTTGTATCAAATTATGTTAAGTAGTATACTTTCACATTAGGGGACTTGGAATTGCAGACCTTTAAGTTTGCAATTCCGATCCTATGATGATCAAGTCATTCCTTAATGCTTCTAAGTTCTTGCATGTGATCTAGAGCAAAAACCACAGTAACCATTAGTAGATGCTCTGTCATGACATATACATTCACATCTACCACCAAATCCTGATGAAGATTTTTTTTCTCATATAGTATATTGTCATCATGTCTAATACCTGAGTCAAAACCAAATAACATACTATTCTATTCGTATTCGGAAAGTACCGCTAATCCACCATTCACTATCCTTGTATGGATAGCTATTTACTTACTTTGAGCCACTGGTTTGCGATCCAACGGTGAATGTGTGCTGAGACCAGATCTTCATTTGATAAATCTTCCTGCATTCTATTTAGTGCATTCTCTGCCTCTTTACTAGCTCGATCCTTGGGTGCTTTCTTTGCTGCCTCAACTCTCTGTCTTAAATCATCTTTCCTATCTTTTATTCCCTTTTTTACTTCCTCAACTCTCTTTTTCAATCCTTCTCGTAGGTCTTTATCTTCCTCATCAAGAGCCCTGTCAAGAGCATCTAAATCTGCCTGGATAATATCATCTACTTCTTGATCTAATTCTGTATCTTTCTGATCTAACTGGCGAGTAAGTTCAGTTAACCTCGTATCTAAGGATTCATGTGAACTCATATTTTTTAGAGAGTTATGTTAGATATAAGCATGTCCCATTTAGAAAATGGCAAAAATTCATTTAAGATAGGTATTTGATGCGAATTATCAGAAGTTGCAAGTATTAGTTAGAAAACATATGCTATTTGGTATATGTGCTAGCTGTCACCTGTTTGAGATATAATGATAATCAAATTGCGATAAATATTGATATTGTCTTTCCAATTACAAAAAACATACTGTCTGTATCCATAAATAATTGGCACGAACAAATCCAAGCGTGGATGAATTTATGATCCTCAGCTCTCCGCATAAAGACAATTGGATCATCCGATAAATAAATAAAAGAACTCATGCACCTTGCAGCACTTTCAAGCTTGCTTGATACTGTTCAGGTGTGATCTCACCTTTGGATAACCTAACTTGCAATACCTTTACAGGGTCCTCAGATTGATGAGGTTGCGTTTCTGAATCTTGTATATCCATAGATGTTGGAAGTCTCTTTGTTAGCTGTACTATGGTGTCCAGATTTGTAAAGAGTCTAATCATATCTGTATCTTCATTTTTCACATTTCCGCTTAGAAGAATTTGATTTCCAGACTCAGTATAAAATGAAATCGATTTTTGACCTGGATTCTGGTTCAAATCAGTTGGCACAATTAAAGTAGTATCAGGCCAGCCTTGTTCAATATTAATTTGATGGGAAATAGAATCAGTAGCAGCGACACCGTATAGGTAACCGTCTCCGAGATTTAAATTTAGATTGAGTTTCATACATAGAAATACTCTATCGCTCTATTTATTATTGATGTTTGAACCACATTTGGAACATGTAATTTGTATGTGTTGTGTTCCGCCTTCAACTCGTAGAATGTTTCATATTTTTCTAAAACAAATCCACTTACAAATTAATTTATACAGGATACAGTTACAAAACTGATTCGTAAGCAGTATGAGTAAGTTATTTTTGTTCGTCATAAATGATGTGGATGACTCTCATCTAACTCCTCCTGTTTCTCAGCGATTTCCATATCTTCAGAGGTCTCGTCATCATGAAGCTGGCCATGAGCCTCCCTCTCCAGATGTTCCTTTCGATCCTCATCGGTAGTAAATATGGCTCCGCATACAGAGCATTGAAAGTCAGCAGCTATTTTTGGTATATCAATTTGCTCGTCCTTCCTTTTGTCCTCTCTCATAGTAAAATAACCATTTCTCCCATACATCAATCTATATTACGATGAATATTTCATATCCAATAAGTCCTTGGTTTATACTATGACAAGCATCTGTATTATTTACGTATCCCTACAAGTTTGGCATTAGTATGAAGATTGAAAACAAACGCCAGGTTTGATATCTCACAATTTGGAAATGTAGGGAATATGTTTCATATATATTATAATAGTAACAGGCAAGATTAAAGCCCAGAAAAATTGGGTTAATTGGATATTGATAAATGAAATTCCAACTGAGATGAGGAAAATCATAGGGGGAGCAAGAGACCTCGAAAGGAAATATTTTACTAGATGTGGATGTATGTCTTCATCTACCAAATATTTATTATGCGTAGCATACCACCATAATATACACAAAGTAAATCCAGTAGCTGACATAATACCAGCAAATGTTATTACAACTATTCTGTGAGTACCATAAGTAGTAAGAAGACCAGTAAAATACGCTACGAGTGAGATAAAAAGCAAGAATAACAAGTTTAACCATATCAAAGTAATATCAGTACGCCTTATATGTTCAAAAATTCTATGATAGTTAATCCAATATATTCCTACTATTATGAAGCTGATTATGTAATGAATTATACTAGGGACTAGCATTTGGAATAATCTTCTTGTTAGATCAGACTCTGCTATATTGGCAGAAAAATTTGGCAGCTGAATTGACAAGGCCATAAAAGTGATAGAAAACGCAAAAAGAGCATCACTAAATGAGATCATGTACTCTACTTTTAGGTTCATTGTTGAACATTCTAGAATTGAGTATTATGTATTAAAAAGACTTCTCGAAATACCAAATCCGGCTTCTGTTGTTCCTGACCTGATGAACAGCGACCTAGATTTGCTTAAAAAGTTGCAGACGCAGATTTAGTTACACCTTCAGATAGCTTTTCCCAAAGGCTATCTACTTCTTGCTGCGTTTCACAGCTTACTAAAAATGATATTGCTGGTGAGAATTTGAAAATAGGACCTCCATCTAACGCCATAAATTGCTGTCCTTCAAGTTCAAAGGTCATAGTCATTACTGTTTCCTTTGGTCTTCCGGAGACCTCTGCAGCTGATTCTCCATAATGGGTAATATCTAATACTCTTGAGTTTTTGAAAAGAGATGTATAAAATTTTGCTGCTTCTTCGGCATTATCTTCAAACCATAGATGAGGAGTGATTTTTTGCATATTTGCTTCTGTTAGACCTGATTTGCTCATAAGCAGCAGACTATTCAAAGTACAGTTAATAAATACACAAGGGATCAAAAGTATAGTTGCAACAATGTAGATCTCACAAACAAGTAGAGGAAAAATCTACTACCGATTTTGAATTAACGATGATGCCTCGGGTGAACTTCATGAAATGCCCGATTAAGACCAGCCTGGGAGTGCTAGGCAAAAAGTGGACCATGCTGATCATTAGAGATATAGGAGTCTACAAGATTACACGCTTCAATCGTCTTCTAGAATCTATTGAAGGTATTACTCCGAGGATTCTCTCAATGCGTTTGAAAGAACTTGAGAAGAAAGGTTTCATTGAGCGTGCTGAGGAAAAGAGATCACCTATGATCGTACAGTGGAGGCTAACTGAGAAAGGTAAAGATACACTACCGATTTTGATGCAGCTAGTTACGTTTGGTTCTAAATGGTATTCCGATGTTGTATTTGAAGACAAGATGCCTAGGAAATTAACTGAGATATTCCCACATCCACAAGCAAGGGATATTATCATGGGTATCAAATAAGAAATTTTTATCCATCTATTCGGCAAACGCGCAACTTTAGTTTACTTTATGTCTCTGGCTACTTTTAACTGCAGTCAAAAAATAACCTATGATAGTAGAATACGTAGACAGTACTTGTAGATTATGCTCCTCAATCTTTTTGCCCAACTGTAATGGTTGATATAATTTAGCTCCAGTATGAAATAGAGTCTCACAAAATTTTAAGCGCTTTCCCCTAGGTGTTTTTGGATCAATTTCTAGAATTATTATCTTTCCATCTGACTTTAATACTCGCTTCATTTCTTCTAAAGCCTTATCTTGATCAGAAATGATGGAGTGAGGCGCTTGCTACTACCTTGTCAAAATACTCATCTGGCAGAGGTATATTTTCTGCTTCCCCTTCTACGAATTTAATATTTGGCCTATGAGATCTTCCATATTCAACAATACTGCATTTTGGCTCCAGTACAACAATCTCTCTGCAGTTATTAGAGTAAGCTTCTGTTATTTTACCAGTATTTCCACCTATATCCAATATAGTGTCGCTCGGTCTAATGTCTATATGCTCTGATATAACCTGAATTCTTTTTGGTGCACCAATAGTGTATGTAAATTCTTGTAGTTTGACAATGAGGTTATTGTACAATTCTCTCATGTTTGTTTACGATGATGATCTCTTCTTTGTTACACCGCTTTTCCTTCCTCTTTAATTCAGATCGGGCCACTATATGGTAGTTAGAGGCTGTTTTTGTTGCGCTTGTGGGTCGTTTGAAATGAATAAATGACCTTTTGAAGAAATGTCAGGTATTATTCGGTAGTCGCACTCATTATACAACTCTCTTCGTTTACCATTTATCCATAATCTAATTACATTACGCGGCCTTTGCTTTTGGCATCTCTTCGAAAAATGCTTGGCCTGCCTTTTTGAGCTCATCTGGAGATAGATCTTTTTTGTGAGTTGCTACTGACCATAAGTGTCCAAATGGATCTTTTAAGTATCCAGAACGGTCTCCATAGAATTGATCTTTGACTGGATGTAATATTGTAGCCCCTTCAGATACAGCCTGATTAAATACAGAATCTACATCTTTAACATACACATACAAACTAACTGGACTTCCGCCAATTGATTCAGGAGAAAGAGCTTTCATATCTGGAGATTCTTCTGTCAGCATAAATACAGAATCGCCTATTTTGAGCTCTGCATGCATAATGGCATTACCATCAGGTCCATGCATACGAAAACGCTCTTCAGCACCAAATGCTTTCTTATAAAATTCTATCGCTCTATCTGCATTTCTTACAATCAGATAAGGGTTGATCGAATGATATCCTTCCGGGATGATTTTTACATTTTCGCTCATGCACAGTAGTATTCAAAGTATAGTTAATAAATATGCAAGAGATCAAAAGTATAGTTGCAATATAAAGGCAAGCAGCAAAGAGGAGAGAATCAGCTTACAACTACAGAAGAGTAATTTGGCCGCAAGTAAAGTTTATCACGTGCCCTATTAGAGCTAGCTTGAATTCTGCGTAAAAAGACCATTCTTATACCCAGAGACATTGGCTATCTCAGGATTGATCGTCTTCTAGAATCTATTACAGGTCTTACACCAAGGATATTATCAATTCGGCTAAAGCAATTGGAGAAGGAAGGTTTTAATTGAATGTGTAGAGGAAAAGGGAGTTGTTCTGTGCGTCTAATCTCTGCAATTGCCTCTTTAATTTCATATTTTCTTGGTGCAACATATTGCTAACTGTTTTTTGTTCAAAATTACTTTAGATCCGCGTACGTCTACTATCATTCCTCTATTGTCTTTTCCTCTGCTTGCTGATTTAATCGATTTATGGCTGCCTTAATGCCACCACATTTCCGTACTTCCTCAATTAATAATTGTGCTTCTTCCATACTGTTATTATTATTACCTTCCATTTTAAATTAATATCAAAGTTGTCTACGTGGTATGTACATTGCCTTGCATTGTACCCGTCATTCTATTATAACGCAATGGTGAACTAGTCTAAAATGACTACAACTAGTCAAATGAGTAGCTTAACTGAAACAATCAGGTCAAATCTCAACAATCCTGTCAGTTCTTCTGAATTCGATTTATACACTGGCCTAGATAAAGTTCTAAGCGATGTTGGACTGTCTGTTGCTGACAGTGGAGGAAAGATCACGTTTTATGGGAAGGATCCGATCGTCCCAAGCCGTTTTAGATTCGGATCAATGGCAGCGATCGCAATAGCCGCCAAAGCTGAAGCAGCAGCTGCCATCTGGAGATCCAGGAGTGGGGAGGGACAAGATATTTACGTCGATGTACGTAAGGCACTGCGGCGGTTTGCAGGCTTCTTCGAGAACAAATGGGAATTGATTAATGGTCATAATGCTTCATTTGCCTCCGATCCGGAAAATCCTTTCATACGTTATCCTCCTATGACTTTGTGGAATAAGACCCGTGATGGACGTTGGGTAATGCCTCTCAACATCTATCCCCAAAACCGAGCTCGTGCAACTACCTTGCTCAGATGTGATGATAGCGTCAGTGCCGTTCAAAATGCAATGTTGCAGTGGCGTGCTATTGAACTAGAGACCGCTGCTGCGGAAGTGGGTCTACCATTTTGGATGCTCCGTACCACTGAAGAATTTATGGAAGAACTTCAGTATACAGAGGTACTCTCAAGAGAGCCTCTGATCAAGGTTGAGAAGATAGGCGAGAGCGACCCGGTACCCTTCAAGCGTGGGGGTAAGACTCCTCTGGACGGGGTGCGAGCACTTGGGATGGGCCATGTTATTGCCGGATCAGGTATCGGTAGAGATCTGGCCCTTTTCGGAGCGGATACCCTAAACATCTGGCAGCCACTCGACTGGGAATTGGATATATTCTACCGGACATCTCATGTAGGTATGAGGTCAAGCATCCTTGATTTACATGAAAAGACAGATCTAGAAAAATTCAATCAATTGCTGAATGATGCTGACGTATTCTTTTCGAATCGACGCCCAGGATATCAGGAGCGTTATGGACTAACAGCACCTGAGTTATGTTCAAAGCATCCGGGCCTGATCCACGCAAAGGTCACGCTCTGTGGCGAGACCGGTCCATGGTCGAATCGGACTGGATATGACGAGGTCGCAGGGGGAGTTACGGGGGTATTCTCATTGGAAGGTACACCTGAAAACCCACGACTGACACCAATCAAAATCGTATGTGACTACATAGTGGGTTGGTTTGCCTCGGTTGGCATTATGTCAGCGCTTCGCAGACGTGCAGTTGAGGGCGGAAGCTACCGCATAGTCGTATCTCTCATGGGAGTTACTCTATGGCTGTTTTCACTTGGCCTATTTGATAAAAAGTATGCGAATGCAACAGCCGGTTCGTCGGATGAACACAAATATGTTGCTCCAGATCTATTTACAGATGAGACACCCTTAGGTCTGTATCAAGGGATGACCGAACAAGTGGTGATGTCTAAAACGCCTGGCTCATATCGAACGGTACTTGTTCCACGTGGTTCTTCGAAACCAGAATGGCTATAAAAGTCTGAAGATGATAAAAAAGAAGGTAAGGTAATAACACGTACTTTAATGGAGAGAATATGGTAAAAAATACAGACAACGAAAGAAACTAGAACGGCAACCCTTGACTAGACAGAACGAACTCATATCCAACTATCAGATTTCCCTATATAGTGGGGCATAAATGATGTGGATTAGTTTATATTTTTACCAACGAATCAGTTTAACGTCTATTTACTATCAGTCAGTAATTATCAATCTCTATTTTTAATGTATTTTTCTATGGCCTCTGAGATCTTGTTCTTTGCTACCTCTTTACCTTCCAATCCTTCTATTTTCACATATTTTCCTTGTTCTAGCTCCTTGTGATGTTCAACAAAGTGTTTAAGTTGACTTAGTGTATGTTCAGGGATGCTATTTAGATCGGTAACACCAGAAAAATTCGGATCAACTTCTGCAGCTGGGACCGCAATTATTTTGCAGTCTTGGCCATCCTGGTCTTCGGTTAATAATACTCCTACAGGCCGGCAACGAATTACCGACGTTAATACTACAGGATCATTTGCCAGTACAAATACATCGACAGGATCTCCATCATCTTCTTTAGTCTTTGGAATAAAGCCATAATTACAAGGATATAACATTGAAGTGGATAATATCCTGTCCACAAATAGTGCCCCAGTTTCAGAGTCTACTTCATATTTAATATTGCTGTCTTTCGAAATCTCGATTACTACGTTAATTTCATCTGGAGGACTTTTCCCGGCACTCAGTGCATCTAGAGGTATCATTTTGTCTACTGGAGTATGCATACTATTTAGACACTACAACTTTAACCCGCTGAACCGGATCTATCCTTTCATAGGTGTGATATTTTGTGTTCCATAGACACTATTCAAACATGATCATAAAATGTTGGTTGATCTTCTATATAGAACAATTACTTATACCACGAAGTATACCTTCGAACATATTGCATCTGTCAAATATCATGATAGATGTTGATGGTTCGCCGTCTGGATACATTGCATGGTATAATCACTATACAGGGACTAGCAGAATTCGAATGATCCGTCCTGCTGTAAAAAATGACAAGTTTGGTGTCCAGAGAATGGAAATGCTAGCGATATATTTTGCCTTAGTGGATAATCGTCTCCATTTTAAAAGAGTATCAAAAAGATTGGGGAAAAAACGACAGCAGCAGCTTATTATAGATGTTAGGAGTGACTCAAAGTCGACTGTAGAACAGTTACAAGGCATGTCGGAAATCCGAGATACTATGTTACGCAGAATTTGCCGAGCAATCACCAAACTTCTGGTAGGAATGACGTATTATACTATACTGTTTAATCATCTTGAAAGGACTAGAAATATCGCTGGTTTGCTACTTGAACAAAGAAGAAGAAAGCAAAAAGAACAGTTCATCGTATTTGATCGAATTAACAATATGACCAGATACAGAAGAGGGAGATTAGGAGGCTTCCCGAGGTTTGGACCTTTATCAGTATTACTTGATAACAATATGATGATGCAGTTCTACTGAGGACATTCCTTTCCCTCGATCATATTAGAGATAAATCCATCATTAACGATCGATTTAGTATCAATAATAATAAGTGAATTGCAAGTTATCTTAATAACTATATCATTATATATCACTCGCAGAAGATCTTGGGATCGAAATAATAGATACAAGATCATCCGTATTGTAAAGTTTGCTGACAGCTGGACCTTACTTAGCTCATTTGCAATTCAAGCAAGGAGACTATGATTCTTTCCCAACATGGCAGATCCTCCTCTTCGTCCACCGGCTATGCTTACCACAGCTGCTATTGCTCAAGATTTATTAAAAGGGCGAATTGGATTGGGTGCCTGCTAGGGCCCTCCAAAACAAATTGTTCTAGCTGATACTTTCCGTTTTGAAGGTCGTGTATATGCAGAAAACAAAAATTATGATCAAAATAAAATGGAGTCGTTGTATATATCTCTCCCCAACCTACTAAATCATAGGATATGTCAATTCTTGCCAACATTCTATGCAGTAATCACCGCTAACTTGGAATATCTCCGCTGATCTATCGTTACAACGATCGCAGCGAATGTGGGTAGTAGTAGAAATGCAAGCAGAAGGAGGAATGTATTTGTCCTCGTCGTTCCTTTTCGTGGTCACATTATTCTTCAATGATTATATATAGATAGGGGATAAAGTGTGTTTGGTTTTGAAGGATGTTGACAAAAGCACCTTCAAGTCTTGACATCTATATTTTTCCCATACAGCCGTTTCTTTCTTGTTGTCTATTGTAACTATATTCCTACATGGCAATTCACAAGCGTCTTATCTAAGGAGGTTGCTGTGGAGATGACCAGGATGAAACTTACTCGAAGACACCATTCTTTGAGGCTATAAATATTGAATAGGGCAGGCTTAATAAATAAACGAGCTAGCTAGATAGCTAGACTGGGTTAACCACTAGAAAGTATTCTCTAACACGGTTTGGCAAAGTAGTTTATGATGATCAATGAAGATTGAAACTGCTCTTAACAATTATTGGAAACTTTGCAATTATTCAATTGCTATCATGATACTCTATGAAACTTACTCATATATCTCTCCTTCCTGCTATGACGTTAATTTTTTCATATCCAATTCCGTATTATCTCTAAAATACTGATTATTTTTGTATTCAGTATATATCATCTTAAGGTGGTTGTGCAGCTATCATAAAGCTGTCCTTTGCTTCTTGTCCACTTATCCTAAACCATAGTGTATAGCCATCATACTTTTCTACTAAATATCGTGGAAGATAGAACCTCTCCTTTTTGTTTAACATCCCTTTTTGAGTCATAACATGGCGTTCATCTACGTCCTGTACTTCTCCAAGATCTTCACCATTAATGCATCTCGCTTCCTTCTTTAATAAGTCATTCCAGTCTACATTACTCGAGGACATCAAATATAATTATGCAGTATATTTTAAAAGAAACTTCTATACGAAATAACAACACAACATGATCACAATATAGGATCATGTGATGTATGTGCTTGCATACTACAAATTGCTATAAAGATACCCATATTAGTAATTCTGCAAGAATATGACGTATTCAGTTATTAACATTTTTCTATCCTCTTCTTGCAAATAGCCAATACTTGAATTCCCGCTCAAATATGCTGTGTCAGAAATCAAAAAGATTGCAGCGGCTCACAGAGGATTTACTTGATGTTACAAGAATTGAAAGTAATTCACTATCACTGAAGAAAGAGGAGTTCAATCTAATTGATTTGCTATCAAGTTGTATAAGGGATTACGAAAATCAGCTTAATTAGAACGGTGGCAGTGAACTTTGACTATAGTTTGGGACCAGCTAATTGTGGAAAATACTCTTTTAGACGGAATAGTTGTTGGCTCGATTTACCTAGAGCAAATGGGGACACAAAAGATCGCAAATCAGAGAAGATAATGAGAGTATCAAAAGAATCATATTGTTCTTAGCAGATGGCTTGCAAAAAAGGCTTAATTTTATAGAAGAAATGCATCAGTATAACGACTTTAAGCCATTCTTTACAGACATGTGGGATGCAAACATCCTTGCAGGTATATAGAGAATCGACACAGTAGGCAAAACGACGATCGATGCAAGAAAAGCCGCCATTGGATAATCTGATATCATCTTGTCTTAACACCACATTTGGAAAAATCCTGATGAGCAATATTATGGATTGTGTGAAAATAGGCAGAGAATTTCCTGATCAATAGATGATAGCAATTTTATCTCAAATACTTCTTCCCATAAGCAAAACAATGAGTAAAGAATGCCACAAATAGAATCGCATTATGATCTATTATACAATCTTTGCTTTTTACCAATTGTCTTCAGAACAATAGTGGTTTGCATGCTGCAATGCTTGACAAAACCATCATGTGGATAATTTTATTTACAAAACACATAGATCTTTTGTTCTGGACCAAAAATGATCGATCATTTTGACGTTGACTTTGAATTAAATGAAACAAAAGACCAACGATCTAGCAGGTCCTTCGAGTGATACCTATAGAAACCCTACGATGTATAGTAACAATCTTTTCTAGTAGCAGATTTGCTTGATCCTCATAGGTCTAGCAAGAATATGAAGTATTCAGCTAGCACCATAAATCTTGTTGACGATGATTGTGATAATCTATTCATGTAAGAGACCACATTTGTTTGAAGAAATTCTCTTTAGAGTTGGAAAGATTTCTCTTGCAAAACTGAACAAATTCTTCATATTTTTTATTTCTCTCTGCCATCCCGTCATCTAGAATATGGTGAACTGCTTTAGGACGCCTAGCTCTTTTTATATAGGCAGTCATAATATCATCATCATGTATTGCTCCAAGCATGTCTTGCACTTCTTCTAGTTCACTTATCATTCTACCTGTTTCCTTGTTTTGATCTGTTAGTAACTCCAACAAGTAACGCAATTTTTTACAATCCTTTCTCATTTGGTGCAACTGTCCTATTTTACTAGCATTCGTAAGCACAACTGGAAAATTCAGCTCTATCCTATCGCTATATTTAGATACAACTTTGTTGAATCTTCGCTGTAGATTCTTGTCTGGTATGTCGTCCTCATCTATCTTAGGTAAAGGAAGTTTTCTTAATGACAATGCAATGTTTCTAGCTTTCCTAAGCTTTGCATCCCTTCTTTTTTTCAACGACTCTGTTAATTCGATGTATACTGGCTCTGAAGAATATTTTTCTAGCTTTCCATAAATTATATCATAATCCCTTACCTGGCTATTTATTTTGAATAGCCGTTTGCTTACTGTAGTGTAATTATACGCTCTGTTTTTCTTACGAACATTCTTTGGCAGTGACATAAAGGAAGCATCTACCCTTCTAATAGCTGTCCTAACGTCATGTATATTACCCTCATTTGAATTGGCTAGGTAGCCATCAACTCTCCTATCCACTCTTTGCATATTTTCCTGAAGTGTTTTTACAAAGGATTTGGAGGAAATCGAGAGTGCATTCATAACCACTTTTTGATATGTATTATTGGCATATGTATGTATTTATCTGTAGAGCGTGAAATTTTTCTATATCAGCATACTAAGTTTTTTTTATTGGCGATATTGAATTATTCTTGCATACTTTTGCATTCTGTTTTAAGCAGTGATCTTAATGTATTCTTCTGCTTGTTACGCCAGTCTAATAAAATAAGTGATGTTATATGATTTGAAGTATATCTATATGCAGAGTTTAGATTCACTTGTTGCGATAGGAAAGCTTATGCTAACGCAGAAAAAAGATAATTATCAATCCTTCTTATGATGAATGATAGACTGATAACTTATGCATATCGATTGTAGTGATACTGTCGCTTATTGAGTCGTACATTTGCATCGGTGAAGGCTGGAGTATCAAACCATTTTATTGTAAGGCATATGAGCAATGAAGCAACATATAATAGACGTATGAAGGTTGGCCGAAATGGAAAATAGTCAAGCAAATAAAGAAAGGCAAC
>DATDFS010000103.1:0-2234 GCA_036522495.1 Nitrososphaeraceae archaeon
AGGCGAAGTAACCCATTATGAGGTTTTAAACGCGATGGCAAAGATAGTTAAAGACAGAAAGTTCTCAACCAAAGTAGGAACGATTCTAAAAGATGAAAAGAAGCATCTTGCGTTATGTACTAGATTAGCTAGACAAATGGCTGTAAAGTAATCAAAAGTCCTAATTAATTCTATCATTATTGTGTATACTTTGCTACTTCTTCGCAGCTCATAGTATTGTAGGCTGCTGAGCCTCTGAATGTAAGAATAGTCATATTTTGTGGAAATCCGACATGTATTCATTGTTCTGGGGTGTTTGAGCTGATGATGTCTGTGCAGTTTTATTATTTTCAATTTGTTTTGCAGTCATTAATTTATTAAGGTCATTATGTACATCTAAGAAACGTCTTCCTTTCTCTGTTATTATAAAAGTTCGCCCTCTTTCTTGATATTTTATTAAATCATTTTTTAACAGAAGTGATAGATATTCTTGTACCTGCGCCCATGCGAGAAAACCTTCATACATGATTTTAGATTTTACTGCCCCCGTTAATGCTAGCAGTCTTTAGGATAACCGCAATTATGTCTGTTTTGCTCCTGTACGTCATGTTTAGAAAGTAATATCTAACTGTATTTACTAATATATTAAGATTATCTAAAAATCTTTATGATATCATGAGATTGTCAAACAGTAAATCTATGAATTTAACTTATATTAAAAAATTCTAAATATTTGTTCAATGAACTTATAGTATCAATAAATTTATTGAGAATTAGTTATCTGATTTCAAGAAGTGCGTTAGTAAACTCGAAAATGGCATTCTCTCGGATCAATTTAGGCTTAAATATTAATATCATCACTATTTGCTTTTCAAGTTATTTTTATTCTTTGCATTTTGGGGAATAATACTGTTTATATGTAAAAAGTTGCCTTACATCCCATCTTCCTTCAAAGTTGGTCACGAATAATTACAGATAAGCAGTAAAGCGATCTCTTCATGCAGACAACGAAATAGAAATAATTAAGATATAATTTGGCATCTGTGCTGTCGCCTTCTAATGCAGCCAGACAGAAATTAAATAACAGATTCTTTAAAGGTGGACCGGATCCATTCATATTCTGTAACTGTTTATACAGTTGCTTGCTTACTATATCTTCTATCTACAATGGCATTTAAGAATTTGGTAAAAAATTTGATAATGTCTCTGAGGCTTACTGGGTTCTTTCTACCTATAATATGAAGTCTAACTGCAATGCCATCTATGTCTTCAAAGTAAAATCGCGTATATATGGGAGCATTGTCCATAAGTTTATCGCCAACATTGGAGTATCATTATGGATAGGTAAGTATTGATTCTACCAATCTTTCTATTCTTGCAAAAACCCCTGATGTCATACATGATTACCCCTGTTCTGTTTCGTGATGTTGTTGTAAATATAAATGAGTTCAACTATGCAATATGAACTCACAGTATGTAATTTGACATATTTGGTAATGGTACATGCTAGCCAGATAGGCAATATTGCCCGCATATTCATTCCCACGCATATCAAGACCTTATAAAGCTGTTTCACCCTATCACAAAATGATTCTCTTTTTGTTGTTTCCTTTTGTATAGATTACTACTCCACTCATAGAAGATAATTTTTGAATCAATCCTTGCATATAATAGTGATATATTGCGCCTTTAACAGCAATAATATTCAACCATCTGCATATCTTGTCTACTTACATGAGGAAATCAAAAGTAACAAAATTTGAAATTGCTTTGGCAGCATTAATTATAATTGCAGTTGTCATAGCTCCCATATCAGTAAGACAAGGATTTTCACAGACCACAAATACTACTACCAATAGCAGCAGTAGTAATGGCGGTACTAGTGTAGGAGGATCTAATGAGAAAAAGATTTTGAAGATAGGATATTTCCCTAACATAAATCACGCTCAAGCAGTTATTGGATTAGGGAATGGAGATTTCCAAAAAGCATTAGGTAACAACATAACCGTCCAACCATTTCTCTTTAATGCAGGACCTTCAGCTATCGAGGCATTAATTGCCAAAAGGGTTGACGTGACATACGTTGGCCCTAATCCCGCAATTAATGGTTATGTAGTTTCAGATGGAAAAGATCTAAGAATAATATCTGGTGCAGCCAGCGGAGGAGCGGTGTTTGTAGTTAGGAATGATTCAGGTATCAAATCACCTAAAGACTTTGCAGGCAAGAAATTTGCTTCTCCACAATTAGGTAATAC
>DATDFS010000104.1:0-11722 GCA_036522495.1 Nitrososphaeraceae archaeon
TACCTTTTGGCATCAGCTGCCTAATAGACAGAGTTTTAAATAAAGGCATGAGCATACAAAATTCTACTCCTGTCATTGAAATAATAGAACAAGATTGATGTGAGAATGATGAACTTGGGTTGGACGATTCTCACAAGATCGTTTATTGAAAAACAAATATTTTAGAACTCTTTCTTCTTAACACTTTGAATGCGCCTCATGCTGCCATTTTTCTACTATATATTTTCTTTAATAATCATCGACACTAGAAACAACAAAATGCAACATCACTTTTGAAATAGAATATTCAACGGTGCTTGGCGATTCTGAATATATGGACCTAATTTTACACCCTTTGTAGTTAGAGGTTCCAAAAGTATCAGTTTGTTCACTTCGTCACCAAGCATCAACTTCGTGTGTTGGCCTTTGGTGCTATCGATAATGTATTATTATAAGTACAAAAAGGGTTAATATAATAATATATATTACTACGATTATTTAATATTAATTATATATATTGATCTATAATAATTAATATATTACAATCAGTAGAGTCTGCAAAAAGAAATTAAGCAGGACTGGAACTAGATAAGCTATCTTTTAAGGATTCTTCCAGTTTTTCTTGACCACTAATGCTCTAAACATATGCTCAGGATTCTAAATTGATTTTTTTAGCGCTTTCCCACTTTGTCAGCAGATATACCATCAAAGTAAAAGAAATTAGAGCATCGAGACACCTTGTTCGACCAATCCATTCGACTGTTTATCTATCCTCAGAGGTGGTAGACTCAATCTACGACCAAATTTTGTATGTTACATTAACAGGATATTTTTTAGCTTCCATCGTATAAAATTCGGTTAATCAGATGACTAGGTCATTACCAAAACTACAGCTAATAATATATGCTAGAATCAAAGAAACAAGACACAAAATGGACAAAGCGTATTTTAGATCAGATACTGATAGATTGTGGATTCAGATAGAGACGCTACAATGGGGTTTGGCGCAAATATGTAGATTAATGCAATAGCGTTATTTACATTCACCAATTTACCTCTTTTAACACTTCAAGCTTTTGGCCCCAACACTATTGATTCACTTGAACTACCTTCTGATAATGGTAAACTTTCGAAAAGAGGAAGTTGGCAAACTGGGAATTTAATTGAAATCAGCAAAGTAAAGAAATCCTTGGAAAAAGACTATAATATAGATCCGTTCGCTACTGAGATAAGTATCAAGACTAAAGTTAACATATCCTGATATTCTACCAATTCTTTTTTCTACGACAAAAGGAGAGACTACCCTTAAATCATACATCCACTGGCTTTCTTGCCTTTTAATTAGTTATAGAGATTGAGATATTCCGGAAATTTACATATATAAAAAAACAATAACAGCTATCTTATTAAAAATAATTTAATATGAATGAATTATTATCATCGACGGTTTCCAATTTTCCAGTATAATAAATATTTTCATATGTAGCATGTGGGACATAAACCTCATTCCAGTATCTTAGGCATACTAACCTCTGATATCCGTCGATTCTGATATCTTCGCCTAGAATTGTATTCCGGAATACAATATCCGGTTCGTTTATTCCTGCTGCAGAACGCATAGGACATGTTGCTGAAAAACGCGGATTGATTTCAAATATTTTCGGTTCACTTCCTTTGAGTTTAGCTTGGATATTAATGGCTCCTCTAGCTCCCAACTTTAGAGCAACTTCTTCAGCGGATCTTCGTATATTTTCAAAGCTATCGATAAAGGCCTTGTAAGTTTGTCCACTCTTTACTATTTTTCGAATTGATATTGAAGACATAACATACTTTCCAGACCTATCGACTGTAACACCAGATGTGAACTCTGCATTGTTACTATTATTAATATTGCTACTATCACCATCACTACCCTCATCATCCTTCAGGTACTCTTGAAGCAGAGGGTTCCAACCTGCTTTTTGAATTTTAGAAATAGCATATTTCATTTCATCCCTGTCGTTTACTATGTAAAAATGCTTTGAGCCATATCCTTCTCTGGGTTTTACAACTATAGGAAAACCAAACTCTTGGATGAATTTTTCGTTATCTTCAGGTAAAGAAGATGCAGCACAAGGTAGATTATTTGCATTTATGAATTCAAAGGTCCTCCACTTGTCTCTAGAAGTAATAATTACTTCTATTGGATTTGTTAATACTTTTGCATCTGTCTCATCTTCTATTCGTTCCCTTGCATTCACCACTGTGGACAATTCTTCGTCAGATCCTACGTAAATTGCATGAATGTTTTGTTCTTTACTAATATCGATGATCGAATCTATATAGCTTGGAGATGATGCTGATGGTATCAAAACACCGCTATCGCATCTATAAAGACCTGCTGCCTGCGCACTTAAATCAGCTGCAATAATTTTGTATTTTACAGGAGAGTTATTAGATGCATTCGCTAGTTTCAATGATTTTATAATTCCCTGTGCTACGATACCCCCTGCAGCAGTTACCAGTATGTTTGCCGTCATTGTCTTCTTGGATTCGTCATAGTTTTCCTGTTTTTTATAATTGTTGTTTTTTTCTTTTCTTTTTACACACACCATACGCCACACACATATACACTCTATACAAAATCCACGTTTTGGGTCGTCTTCTTTTCCTCTTTTACTTCTTGGTAGCGGTAGTAGTACTGGTTGTCGGTATTGCTCCCGTCATCATAAGAATTGGTGCAGCTAAACTGTTTTCATTATTTAGTAAATGCCCACGCCATTGTATTTGTGTGTTGGCCATTCCAAAATTAACAGCATAGTCTACAAAACAAGGACTCATTTCTACAGCATTCTTAACCTTATATGTAATCTTGATAAGCCGACGGATTTTTCGCTGCTCTTCCTTCAAATTAAACAGCTCTAAAAGAAGCGTCTCTATGGATTTGCCAGATTTTAGTCGCCTGTTTCTTTCCTCTATAAGAGGTCGTATTTTATCTCCATATTCAGCATCCTTTTGCTTTAATGATTGCAGGTATGGCATAACATCAGACTGCTTTGTCAGCTCTACAAGTTCCAAAGCCTCTAACTGTCCAATGCCATGGTAGACATCCCTAGAAGGCCAGACCAGAGTCAGAGACGGCATATTAATCGACAATTCTTTGAAGGCAATGCTGCCAACTACAGTATAATCCATGCTGCCTCCAGTACCAGATGCATAACATGTAACTCCAAGGTCCCTAGAAAGCAATAATAGTATTGGAATCGCTCGTGGGGAAAGCTGATGAAGAACATGTTCTTCTTTTAAACGCTCCAACGTATGCTTATTGCCTAGGTTTATCTGAAGATCACTTTTGCAGGATAAACATTTACCTTTAAGTATTATTTGTTTTTGTACTTTTTTTTCTTCTTTTTGTTGTTGTAGTGGTAGATCTTCTCGTTCTTCTACTACCCCAGTTCTTCGTTGTTCTTGTTGTTGTATTAATAGCTCTTTCTCATAAATCTTTACAGAAGCCTTGCCGCCGCATTTGCAGTGAAGCCAGACAGGTGCATTGAGATATGAACTTGCGCTTACACCAGTATCCACACCGTGGCGCAGAAACATACTTTCAGCTTTTCTTAATGCATCAGAATATCTGTTAAAATTAGAAATCAAATACCCAAAACCGTCTGCAAAAACTGAAGACATCTCGGTAAGTCTTACAAACAAGGTATCATATCCCCACACCCTATTTACGATTTGCGACATCAAGAAAGAATTAAAATCTGAATAAGATTTTGCTTTTGAGCATGAGAGCTCTACTTCCTGCCAGAACTGCTCAAAATTATCACGGATATAGGATTTATTAGATGCAGATGAAATTAAAGATGATGCAGAATTCTTCCGTATCCAAGAAGTTATCTGTTTTCTCCAGTAATTTAAAACTGTCTGTCCTGGTACTGGCATATTAGAAGCCATTTGCCATTTCTCTGAGGTACTAACTGGTAGTCTAAGTTCAAGCCTTCCCAAAGAATGTTTTACACTTGGCAGTAGGGCAAGTCGAATCCAGCCATCCATAAAATCATGATCAACTATAAGAAACAAGTTGACAATTTTTTTGCTGGTAAGGTCTTTCCCTTCCTCTTCTCCTCTCCAGCCTGCCCCCATCTGTTCCATTTTTTCTCCCCTTCCTTCTTCATGCTGCTTCTCCTTCTCCTTCTCCTTCTTTTCTACTTCATTTTTGAGAGTCTGAAGCAGGACAATTTTTTTGAATACACCGCTATATGCAAAAAGGTTGGGTTGATGTATTGAGACAAATAGCTTTGTCGATGGATCCTTTAATAACACAATACTATTACTTACAGCCTTCGTCATCGTGCCTGCTTCCGAATGAAATTTACTGATGACTTTCTGTAACTTCACTCTGTTATTTAAGATAGAATCATTTACGGGTGGAGGAGGTGAATAAGAAGAAGTATTATTATTGATTATCTCTAACATTCTATCAATGGCATCTGGGAAACTATCTGGTATTGATGATATAAACTGGGAGACTATAGGATCTTTAACCCTTTCATATTTTGAAAATAACGACTTTGCACCTCTACTATGTGGCCTCTCGTCGTCTAATGTTGTTGTTTTTGTAGGAGGACGAGCAGGTGGGTCTGTGGAGGAATTTATCAACATAGTATCCGACTCCAACACTTATATAAACAAATAACACCATCCGTAAAAAAGGATGCTCTTATTTGTTGGGATGCCTACAGACTATTAATAAGAGGTTGATTTGATTTGGGAAACACAGCATACACAATTTTTTTGTTGTGAGACAATGCAGATATAAATTATGATACAAGAGCCATCACTGTTGTTAATAGTCAAGTATGTTGTTGCATGTACACACATCTAGCAACACATAATAATCAACAATAGCCAATTACCTACAACATAAGAGAATTTAACATATATTTAGTAGTGGTAAGAAAAAACAAGAGTTTAGCAAGCCCTGACAATTTTATATAACGGTTAAGCATCTGTCTAAGGTTGCACAAATGAAAAGAAATAAACGATCCCAAGGCATAAGAGATAAAAATGCACGTAAGAATTACAATAATAATATTAAGGTTAGTAATAGCAAGAGCAGGTTTGACGTCAATAGTTCCAAGGAAACACATTCTCCTCCTCCTTCCTCCTCCATCAACTCTTCGTTGATGCAAAAATCATTATCAGCAGCAACAATAACAAAAAAGCAAGGAGAAAAAACATCATCTGGAGTCATTGACCCTTCAAAATATGAACCAGCGAGAGAAAAGGAAGAAGGAGAGTCATTATCAGCAGCGACTATTTATGAAAAAGATATGTGGAACAGGAAGAATGAATTTTTTGGTATCCAGAATGATGAATCAATAAGTCCTGAAATGTCGGTAAGTACCAAGCTTTCAGCTAGTCCTGATAGCATCAATAGCAATTCGAATTTTTCGAATGCAAATTTAGTTATAATAGAAAAAGAAGTGGAACAACAACAACCATCCACTTTCACCGATAAAATGAATGATGGGAAAAGGAATTTTGGGAACAATAAGAGCAATATCAAGAATAACAATAACTATAATAATCCACACATTGGTGGTACTAGTATTGGTAAGTTGCAAGACCCAGCGATAGCTTGGTTTGACATGTACAACGAATTTTCTAGGAGCGCTGCAAGGATGACGGAGCGTTGGCTTAACCTCTTTTGGAATCCTTGGATAACAACCGAGAGAAAAAACAACAACACTAAAAAATAAAGGTGGAATGACTAAAAAAGCAAAAATTCCAAAGTCTTATCAACTAACTTTTTGAATTCTCCAATTCGATAAAATAACCGAGTGTGGGCGTAATAACTGCCATAAAATCCATCATTTGTCTTCCATACAACAACGTCCTATTCCGCCTCCTCCTCAAGGTCGTCATCATCCTCTTCATCTTCTAACTCGTCTTGTTCGTCATCTTCTAACTCATGGTTTTCTTCTTTAATTTCTTCTCTTTTGGTTCCATCTTCGCTCATTACGAATATGGTAAACCCATAGATACTTAATAACTACTTGCACGCTACGCTATGTATAGCAGGTCTTTCTATATACATATATAAAAAGAACCATATAGGATATTACTATAAACTGGAGTTTTATATTGCAATATAAAAACTCGACAATTCCGTGAATTATTCATCATTCTAAACCTAATAATAACAATTGGGAAAATTTTTTTTAAATGCATCAAAAATAATGGCTAAGGGAAGCATATCGGATACAAGTGATGATTCAACAGCAAACATTCTGATTCAAAAATCATCGACATGATTTCGTATATTCATTCTTCTCCTGTTATTCTGTATAGAATAAAAGCTTAGTTTCATTGTTTTTGAATAAATTAATAAGAATGAAGAGTGACATATATAACACAATAGAAAAAAAGGAAGAAGTAGACGAAATAGTGATCAATCAATTAAAAGTCATCTGCTTGAAAGGCAATTTTGTACCTGGGGGTTTACCATAGCTTTGGCTCTTCAGCAACGAAAAACTGAAAAAGTTATAGAATGAAGAATGGAGGGTGAGATATGGCATGAAAGAAGATGAAGATGAAGATGTTGTTGGCGGCAAGTCAGACATGAAGAATAATAATAAGAGTAATGATCTAAAAGTGAAGAGGGAGGAGAAAGGGAAGAAGAGAAGATGGGATGCTGCCATAGTAGCGGTTGGAATGCTGATAGGTTTTTCTGTAATCATTATGAAAACCACTGGCTACTGGCCTTGCAATATAATAAGCACCCTGCAAATCAAGCAAATCTCTTGCGGTAAATCTATCCAGGAGAATGTGTCTTCGATAATACGTTGGATTCAGCAGCAGTATCAAGGCCGATTTCTTTCTCCTTTCTTATCACAATTTCTTCAAAGTATCTAATTACAGTAATCTCTGAAACTTTAGGCATTGGAGAAATTTCCTTTCCCTCTACCATATCGAGTATCATTGCAGGAAAGTTGGCTCCGGCCAAAGCCGTAAATATTGTCCCACCACCAAGCCGTGGATTGACTTCTATCAGTTTAATCACACCTTCCGGCGACTCTTTCATTTGAATGCATGAAGGCCCCCTTATTCCAAGATGTTCTGCAATTTTCATACAATTTGTTTCAAGATCCGGATTTAGTGTAATTTTTCCTTTGGTAGAAATACCTCCCTTTGTCTGTATTCTGACTCTGGGTACTGCCATCAATGGTTTTTTGTCAAGATCAGACAGCACATCTACAGTATATTCAGTTCCAGGCAGAAACTCCTGAAATATCATGTCCACAAACCTCGATGATACATACTTCAGGTCAGATTCATCTTCTATTTTCAGAATATCTCGACTTCCTTTCCCGAATCGTGGTTTTGCAATAACAGGAAATGCTCTGATCTTTTCCGGATCTGTAGTTGTAAAAGGAACCTCAAAATTATCGGAAGAAAGATTCTGGTATGTTAAGGTTTTGTCACGGCATATTTCCAATGTCGCTCTATCGCTTACAACCGCATAAGCTCCCGTCTCCGCAAGCTTGTCACGATTTTCGCTATACGGATAAATATCAAAACCTGACGATGGCATCAAAACTTTAACATCAAATTTCTTTACGATTTCAAAAAGTCTATCTACGAAAGAGTAGTGGTTGGCTTCACTGATAACTTCGCCATTATCCGCCATAAAGAAGCCTGCAGATAAAGGGCTGGAATCAGTAGCAACAATTTTTCCGCCAAAGTTTGCCATCTTCAACGATTTTATAGTGTTTATTCCTGCCGGACCAGAAGCGCCAGGAATTAGAACAACATCGGCGGCATCGTTGTAACCAGGTGATGCTGACATGCTACTACGGGAAGATGAAGAAGCGGAAGAGGATTGATACGGTGATGATGATTTGGTATTACGCAAATGACCCGACCAGTGGCCGCGATTACTAAACCATCACATATAAACATTCGTTGACCAAAAATTAAAGTTTATAATAAAAAAACCCACAATTACATCCACATTGAATACCAAAGAAGATTATCATGTTCACTGCAATTACAATGACCATTCTGCGCCTGAACTTACAATCCAAAATGTGCTGAGACGCGCAAAAGAAATGGACTTGGAAACATTGGCTTTTACTGAACATGTTAGAAAAACATCTGATTGGATTCCAAAATATTTAAACGAAATAGAATCGCAGGTAAAAAATTACAATGACGGTAATAACTCCCACTTAAAAGTCGTTTCCGGATTTGAGGCAAAGATCCTTGCAGACGGATCCGTTAACTGTTCCGAAGAATATAGTAAAAACTACTTTTTGATAGCCAGTTTTCATAATGTATATGGCGACAAGGAAATTTGGATTAGCGCATTAAAAAAGGCGATTGAAAATCCGGATGTAAATGTAATAGGTCACGTGGCGCCAGAGCCGACGTTTACACTTGAAAACAGCGAGGTTGATGAGCTAGCCTCTCTAATAGTAGAAAACAAAAAAATAGTCGAGATAAATGCAAAGTACCGTAGACCGCCTCGGGATTGGATAGTCACTTTCAATAAAAGAGGAGTGAAATTTCACTTGGGTAGTGATGCACACTCTTTGCAACAGATAGGTCAATTCGAAAAGATTTCGGATCTGATTTCATTAGTGTCGTAGTAATTCTAGAACCCTTTTCCTTTCTGCTTTTGCAAGATTTGTTTGATTGGATTAGATCTGCGATATTTTGTGTTTGTTTTGGATCTTCAACATCTGATGCCTGTGTTAAAACTCAATTTTTATCCATCATCTCCTATTATGGGCTTGTCGTAACAGAACAAAGAGATGTTGTTGACCTAATTTACTTTAATGCAAGGAATTAGGCCCTTGGTTTTACTCATTGCTCTTGCTTTAGTATTCTCTGTCTGGAGGACAGAGGAAATCCTCAAGATCTCAATAGCAATACAGAGTGCTATCTCATTACCTTTTAACATGCATTGTGCCTCTTGCAGTTCCAACTCTGATTAATCTTTTTAACCTACATTATTCTGAGGATGTATTTCAAAAAAGGACTTATTTTTATTGAATACAAACAGCCTATCAGAAAGACCACCTCTCTCACATTAATGTTATTACTACCATATACTTCGGCTTCTGATCCAAAAGCAGTAATGGCTTATCGCCTTTCGTAGTTCCATAATCAATTAAAAGTCTGGCTGAATTGCCATGAAAACTTTGAAAGCTTTGTTGACTAGCGGATGGAGATGGTCTTGATGTCGATAGACAGGTGCGTCATTATTTATGAGTTTAAGAACCGTTACATGCTAATGCCAGGCTGCTACATGATTACCTTATAACGTTAATATAGCAACATCAATGATATTATAAAACGACCTCATATTGCAAATCAATCGAAGCCAATCATCGATTTCACATAATAAACCAACAACTGTATCCATTGTAATTCCCACATATAATGAAGCTGAGAATATTTTGAAACTGATAGAAGCAATAAAGAGTAATCTGCCACATATTACATCTACAGAGATAATAGTAGTAGATGATAATTCTCCTGACGGAACTGGCAGAATAGTTGAGAATTACATACATGATATAACCACAGGCGGCGGCAACGACAAATCAAATCAACATCAACAAAATAATAACCATCTTCCTATTACCACCTCTGTTAAAGTTATTAATAGACAAAATAAGAGGGGACTGATTTCCGCAATTTTACAAGGAATAGAATCTTCGGCAGGAGAATATATCCTAGTCATGGATGCAGATTTTTCTCACTCACCAGAACTCATACCAAGCATGTTAGAGCAACTGTCACAGAACCCTGATCATATAGTTGTCGCATCACGATATGTTAAAGGTGGTTCGGTAGTAGGTTGGCCTATAAAACGCAGGATAATTAGCAGAGGTGCGAATATAATTGCCAGACGTATTTTGAGGCTATGTAATATCACAGATCCTATGTCTGGATTCTTTGCATTTCGACGTCAAGTAATGGAAAACATCAACATCGATACTACTGGATATAAACTATTGCTAGAACTTCTTGTTAAGGTCAATGGCAGTAGTACCAGGGTAAAAGAAATTCCATATACTTTTACCGATAGAAAATCTGGACAAAGCAAGATGGATATCAACGTCATACTTGATTACGTTAGAGCGGTGTGGCACCTTTACAGGTATGGCCAAAAATCAAAACAAACGATACTGCAGAGGAACAAAGAGAGGCGCAAGTCGATACTGTTCCTATCTAAGGTTGGCAGATTCTTTACAGTAGGAGCAAGTGGCTTGTTAGTAAACTATGTGGTATCTTATCTACTATCAAATGGCGTACTGGCAAACTTATGGTACGTTGAATCTACAATGATTGGAATAGTATGCTCGATAACTTCAAACTTTTTTCTAAACAAAGCTTGGACTTTTGAGGATAGGAATTTCTCCGCCGTACATACTTTAAAACAGTATGGGCTGTTTGTTGCTATGAGCTCAACCGGTGCGGCCTTACAATTAGCAATATTGTATTTGTTAGTACAATCAGGAAACATGAAATACGAATTTTCGTTAATACTGGCCGTCGCTATTGCATCTATGAGTAACTTTCTGCTTAACAAGAAATTGACTTTTCGGGAGAAAGTATGGGGTTAACTTATTCATTTTTACACAATAAGTTAATAGTGGCGAGTGTTTTGATGCTCCCCTGATTTTAAAGATAATTGGTCTTTTTCCTGCGATGAGTGAAAACATGCAACATCAGACTACATGGCAATCGCAATTATTATGAACTCACCTGAAAAGTCTCATTAGTATCATTAATTATACAGCCAAGTTGAATAAATCCTAGATAGGTTGATGCCAATCTTTCATATCGTGTCTGGATTCGTCTAAAGCTCTTGAGCCATCCAAAGAATCTTTCTACACCACTACTTCTGACTTTCTTGTGGTCCTGGTACAGGAAAATATTTGGTCTGCCTTGTTTTGGTTTGGTGTTACTACCCCTTTCTCTTATTTGGGCTCTAATACGTCTGTTGTAAAGATATGTCAGTACTAGAAATGCATGGTACTTGGTATCATCGGCCCGGATATGTTCTGGTCTGCTCTTGGGTCTTCCTTTGTTATTCCTAATTTGCATGTCATTCAGAAGTGGAATTAGCTTCTAATTACTACTTCCATGCTCCTTCGTTTCCCGGTCCCAAACCTGTTGCTATTGGCAAAGATCTCGGTGTTACTGCTGCCTGTATCTTGCTTCCCTTTGTCCTCTTATGACCATCAATCAAAGCCTATTTCTTGCCCCCTTTCTTGGATGCTACAGTGCTGCTGTCTACATATAGGTCGTCCATATTATTTATCAATCCAGAAATATAGCCACGTGATACCAGGGAATTCGTAATATTTATTTTTCCATACACCTTTAATACTCCACTTCTTATGTCGTCCCCAAGCTGTTTTGTAGGAGCCATACTTTGGAGGCATATCCATCCATCCATCTACATTCACTCATAAGGACATGCAAAATACCATCGATGGCACTCCTATCATAAGCCCTAGGTCTACCAGTATGAGCAGGAGCGGGAATTGATGGTAATAACAGCTTCCATTGATCATCCGCTAGCTCTTCGAATCTCGCTAGCATCAATTAGACATGATCTAAGCTATAGGTAAGCTAGTGAGAGAATCTAGAGCTATATATCAAATTACTTTCCAGACGAGTTCTATTATTATTCTGCAAGTTACCCTGCACTCGACTAGACCCCGGCCCAGTTAGCTCC
>DATDFS010000105.1:0-6543 GCA_036522495.1 Nitrososphaeraceae archaeon
TTGCTTCCCTTTGTCCTCTTATGACCATCAATCAAAGCCTATTTCTTGCCCTCTTTCTTGGATGCTACAGTGCTGCTGTCTACAGATAGGTCGTCCATATTATTTATCAATCCAGAAGTATAGCCACGTGATATTAGGGAATTCATAATATTTATTTTTCCATACACCTTTGATACTCCACTTCTTGTGTCGTCCCCAAACTGTTTTGTATGAGCCATACTTTGGAGGCATATCCATCCATCCATCTACATCCACTCAAAAGGACATACAAGATCCCATTGATGGTACTCCTATCATCAGCCCTAGGCCTACCAGTATGAGCAGGAACGGGAATTGATGGTACTAACAGCTTCCATTGATCATCCGTTAGCTCTTCGAATCTCGCTAGCATCAATTAGACATGATCTAAGCTATAGGTAAGCTGGTGAGAGAATCTAGAGCTATATATCAAATTACTTTCCAGACGAGTTCTATTATTATTCTGCAAGTTACCCTGCACTCGACTAGACCCCGGCCCAGTTAGCTCCCCCTCATAGTATAATCTAGCAGGGTATTCATTTACTGGCATATCTGTTTAACTTGATACCCTTAACTCCAAACATTTGTATATGTAGAAAACTGATGAACCAATGTCTCAATATTTAATAGCTGCAGGATATGCGTTAAAAAGAAAAGCTTGATCAAAAGCCGTTATGTTATTTTCCATAATTGCTTTTGATACATTTCTTTAATTGCTTTTACTTGGTTTTGCCTTTTTCTTTGCCTTATTGTTTTTTGCTTTAGCTGCCATTTGATAAGTGAAGATTATATCTTGCTTTTATACTAGTGGAAGAATAACAATAGTACTTTCCCATTATTCATTATCCCTTATCAAGAATCTACTACATTGATTTTTTACAACTGTCTTGACTCGAGACCATCCATTAGAATGATTATTTTTGAAGGTATACCGCAGGAACTACATGAGACCAGCTCAGAAAAGACAAAATTACTTACACTTTATTTGATCAAAATTCAAAGGGAATTTTCATTAGTTGTAACAACAAGGGAAAATGACTGCTTGATACTAAGAGCCTATCCCAAAACTATTCTCCTATAGACAATAATACAGCAAGCTAAACAGACAAGTGCAAGATAGTTCTCTGATTTCTTTTCGTACCTTACTGATAACTTTCTGAATCTTGTGTCAAGCGTTTGTTCTTTCTACAACCCATCTCTTCGTTGCATATCCTATCTTTATCAATTCTTTCTCCACACCTCTGACGAATATGTGGCACGTATCTTCTTTTGTAGCTTCTATTTCTATTTCTGGATAATCATATCCTTTATTAAGACACAAATTCTTCTAGTATTGAAAGATAAAACCAACAAACCTACCGTCCTACATTCTCTTCTCTCTATTCAATACAAATACAAAAATTCCCTCAAATGATAAAAAACGCAGTCAAAAACAGGTTCTATTAACTTACTGTCTACCGACAGCAACATGAAAAAGTGTTAACTACAGTCGGACAAAAAGCTAAATGAGCTGTACGATCTCACGCACTCAGACTTCACTTTGTGTTTAGCTTATTGTGATTATTGCATTTTATGCTTTAATGTTTGCCCAACGAAAATTAACATCCAGTTTTATTTCGTAATAACTGACGGTATGTTAACAGAACCCTCAATTGTATCACTTAAGCTATTGAAAAAGGACTTTGAAAGCAACCACTACCGATAAACAGCACTTACAAGGGAATTGAATAATGCTATTGTTCAAATAAGCCAGACTAGTGGAAAAGTGGTCTAACATGTGTAATAAATACCTTTAAGGGTGTACCTTCCATATCTGTATTACTTAGAATCTACCGGATTCTGAATGGTACTTTTCTATTTGAATGGTTGCATGTGTTATTCCGAATTTCTTTTCAAGCGTAGAATTTATCTCCTGCAGAATTGTCTGAGACTTATTTGTATCGATTATGACCACATGAGCTGATAATGCATGCATCCCAGATGTTATGCTCCATATATGTAGCTCAAAAACACCTGTTACACCCTTTATCTGCAGTATTGCTTCCTTTATTTCCTCATGAGATATATTAGATGGAGACCCTTCCATTAATATGTGAATTGCCTTTTTTATGATAGACCATGTTCGTGGAAGCATGAATAATGCCAAACCGATACTGATGAGTGGATCGGCCAAATAAAATTTAGTAGTTAGCATTACAACACCTGCAATAATGACGCCAGCAGCACCTATTGCATCACTGAGAGTTTCCAAATATACAGCTTTCACATTCAGGCTTTCTTGTTTGTGTTTTTCCACTCCTCCTCTTCCCAGTTCTTTTTTCTGCTTATTTTTGTGATTGCCATCATGTGCATGGGATTGTCCTCCTCCTTCCTCATCACCACTACTAAGCAATCGCATTCCGATAAAATTAACTGTCAATCCAATGGCTGCCACTATTATTATAGGAAGGCTTTGAATTTCTGGCGGTTCAAAAATGCGTCTAAAACCCTCATACAGGATATAGGCAGAAAGTAACACTAATACTACGCTGTTTACAAGCGATGCCAGAATCTCCATTCTGTAGAAACCATAAGTTCTTTGAGTAGTTGCTGGTTTACGAGTATAATTGATAGCAAAGAGAGCCAAAGCAAACCCTCCAACATCAGCAAGCATGTGTCCAGCTTCTGACAGCAAGGCCAGACTGCCAGTCAATAAGACGGTAATTAATGCTGCAGCAAGATAAAAAGAACTAAGCCAGAGTACGGTTTTGAGCCTGAGTGTTTGCTGAGTTGATGGTTTTTCCCGTATATTTGTCATATTGGTAGTAACACACTAATTAATTCTCTGCACGTATTACCAAATCGCAGCTAATCTTCAATGGTTCTGCTAATTACCGCACCTTTATTAATATGGTGCTAAAAACTGATCATTTTTTATTAACTTTTAATAATAGCCTAGATTTTATTTAGTAACTACCATGTCAGTTACAAGCATATCATTAGCTCCAAGTTTACGTCAGAAACTGGATAAAATAAAAGACGAAAAGGGATACTCAAGTAGATCTGAAGTAATCCGGGATGCAATAAGATCTTATTTGTCGGAGTATGAAATGTCAAAGTTTGAAAAAGGAAAATTAACTGCTACTATCACTGCAATATATCAAAAGAATGGGCCGCACTTAGACGATGTACTTTTGCATCTCAGACATGAGTACGATGACATTGTAGAAGGTAACCTTCACATACACATTGGGGGAGATAATTGTGCAGAGATATTTGTAACAGAAGGTAATGCAGAAAGAGTTTCAAATTTCATAGGGCGAATGCGAGCAATAAGAGGAATAGAACAAGTCAAATACTCTGTAGTTCCTTTACAATAGCAGATCATTTTTGAGTAAGTAGATAATCATTGTATGTCAATAATAAGATAACATGTATGTATGATCGTGTATCATCTGACTCTAGTTATCTTAGCGATTAATTTGTTTATCTTCCTAGCTATTCTTTAGATGAAGATATTGATGTACCATTTTCTTCCACCCTGCTTGGTGGGATAGATTTCCTTTATATCGAATTTATCTAGTCAAGCAGGAACTATTGCAGGATTTGGGAGATGCTATCCGCTGCTAATATTTTTGTGGTCTTCAGTTGTGTTAGCAGCAACATTTGACTACTGAATATAGGCTGCAACTGGTACGAATATGACTCCTATAGTAGCTTCAAATGAGATGATAATAGACCTTGTAACAGCTTTTTCCCCGTGGTGTAATATACAAACTCATCATTTACATCAACTCTTTCCACATAGCCTTCACATTTAATACAACTAGTAGAATCTAAACTAATGTTAGAACTGAAGTTTAAAAAGTAACTTCACAATACTGATTAGCTGCAGCGTCATTTATGCGGGTGAAGAGGAGGTCGTGGAGTTACTAAGTAATGGGAGTTTCTAGTAAAATGCCTCTATGTTACCCCTTCATAAAATGGGCTGGTGGAAAAACTCAGCTTCTGCCAAAACTGTATGCCTTTGTACCAGCTGAATTTAATCGATATTTTGAGCCTTTTCTTGGTGGTGGTGCAATGTTCTTTTATCTAATCTCAGTCAAAAATAAAAGATTCACGTCTTATCTTTCCGATATAAATTCAGAGTTAATCAACTCATATGCAGTTGTAAAAGACAATGTAGAAAAATTGATAGATGTTCTCAAAGTATGTGAAATTAAATACAAAAAATCTCAATCAGAATATTATTATAAGTTAAGAGCTAATACCATAGCGGCTCCTGATATAGAAAGAGCTGCCAGGTTTATTACCCTTAATAGAACTTGCTACAATGGTCTTTATAGAGTAAATAGACTAGGAGTATTTAATGTTCCATGGGGAAAATACAAGGATCCTGTTATTTGCAATAGCAAAAATCTTAGAAACGTCAGTCTTGTCCTTCGTATCTCCAAAGCTGCGATAAAGATCTGCGACTATAAGAAAATACTTCTTGGGAAGGCAAAAGAAGGAGATTTCATTTACTTAGACCCACCATACAATCCTACAAGTTCCACGGCATATTTTACAAAGTATACAAATACTGGATTCAATTATAAGGACCAAGAAGAGCTTGCAGCAGTCTTCAGAAAATTAGATGATAGAAAGTGCAAGATTTTATTAAGCAATTCAGATACATACTTTATTAAGGAACTTTACTCTGATTTTGCTGAATATATTACGGAGGTTGATGCAGTAAGAGCTATCAACTCTAAAGGTTCAAAGAGAACAGGCCATAAAGAATTGATCATACGTAACTATTCACGATAATAATACGTGACAACCATGGTTGATATTTCTAAGCCTGTAAATCATGTTTCTGCAAATAGAATCAAGCGGATTAAAAATGAAGAACCCAGTCCTGCTTCTTTTTTACCGCAATCTGCTGCGTAGTTCACGCCACCTAATTCAAAGATCTGTTCATAAAAAAATTGATACAATTATATCCAAGCAAACCAATTGATTCGAAATTCATTTTCTATAAACTTATTGTAAGGAATACGAAGTTGTGACTAAATCTGATTATATATAACATAAGTATAGATATCATATCTTCTTAAAACCAAATCACCAACAACAAATAATCAATACCGATCGTTCATTACTATTACGAATTGTTTAGGACAGTATCGATGCTTGCTTCATAATCCGAAGGATCTATCGAATATTCCTTTTTCTTTATTTCCGTGTTGTAATTGTAATTGTAATTGCAAGTCAATATGTGGATATGATCTGTAAGCCCTAATTATGGTATTATTGATCCTATCTTCATATTGAGTTGTATACTGTGTAATCACACTATTATTTCTATCTAAACTTTCATACACTTTTAAATTTATGCGAATTATTTCGTTAGTGGTTATCGGCAACCGATATCAGTGAAGACGACATAATATTCTTTGATTAACTTGAAAGCTTCAGAATTGTAATTGGCGGCTGAAGGTGGTTTAAAAAACCAATAGGTCATTTCCTGTTCTAGGGAAGCTCCAAACAAAAGTCTAGCAATATAGCAAAAACTAATAACAAACGCCGTTAGCATATCAACCTAATTATTTAAATCAAGTTGACTTCTTAGATCTTTGACCCTGTTCCTCAAGGTCACTTCTGTTATTCCTGCTGCATTTGAAATATCATGCTGTGTTATGTTTTCACCTGTTTTTAAAGACGATAAATAAAGAACCGTTGCTGCAAGTCCCATAGGGTCTTTTCCTGCCGATATTCCATTTTTAGCAACATCATTCATAATACTCATTGCTTGCCGCTTTGTTTTTTCGCTTAGGCTGACTTTATTTGCAACCTTAGCAATACATTTCATTGAATCAACTATTGGAACTTTAAGGTCGAGTTCAACAATCAATAGTCTATAAGCCCTTGAAAGGTATTTATGTCTAATATCGCCCGCAGCAGAAATATCCTTTAATGTTTTTGAAACCCCCATTTCCCTACACGCAATATATGCTGCAGCAGCTAATACTGTGGATATAGTCCTCCCACGTACCAATACGAGAGGCTAAATAGTATTGGCTATGGATTTAGACACAATTAAGGTCATGCTTATGTTATCATACCGATACGATATTGTGAAAACAAGTCTAGTATAGCCTAAGTTAGTCCAGTCCAGTCCACAAAGCACGATCCTTTTTAGCCGCTTCCATTTGACATATATTTGAAAATAGGAGTGATACCATATTATTAGATCAATGGCAATTTGTCAATGTGGTCATCATAGATTATCGCATATAACGACTGGTCGTTGTGACAATTGTGATTGTAATAAGTTTCATCATTGAGTTGCTCAATGAATGAATCTTTACACCAACCATGCTATAACGATCTAATCTAGTCTGATCTGATCTAGTCGTCCATAAAACAGTCATGGCAAAGTCCCTTCGTAGCAAACATGACAAAAATTACTGTAAAACCTGGATTAACTGTAATTTTGTCTTTCTGAAGGAAGTGGGGAATTGATATCTACTGTATCAACATCCAAAGCGAATGAGAAATACC
>DATDFS010000106.1:0-9028 GCA_036522495.1 Nitrososphaeraceae archaeon
ATCAGTTTGAACAAATATTATTTCTATTGGATTAGCGGTTGCACAAAAGATATTGACTATTTCGGGTACCTCTTTTAACCTAGGAAGAATATTAATTGGATAGGCATCCCTTATTAGGATTATTAGGCTATGTCCTGCAGAAAGTTTGTAAGCATAGTCAGATACAAGTATCTCTAAGTTTGCATCATTTCCCACATGTCTTACTAAACATGCTCCACTAGCCTCACAAAAAGCCAATCCAAATTTAATATTTGGAACACAATTGACCAAACATTCAGCTACATCTTCTACCGTTTTGATAAAGTGACTCTGAGCAACAATTATTTGTGCTCCTTCTGGCAATCCTTCTATTCTAAAGCTTTGAACTTCCATAAAGGAAAAGTAATAGGGATTATTATAATTATTTTTACATTTTACATCTATATTGATTTAAGTGACTTTTCATGCACCATCGATAAATGCTTTGATTGTGCGTTTCGTAGCATAATAAGATATGAAGATTAGAGATAAAATCATCTACAACACAAGAAACATCTGAAGACCTATCCAAGCCGTGCTCGGTTTATCTCAAATGCTTCGAGTTAAATTAACAAATATTGAATTCGTCAATTTGCTGGACAGTCGTTGGACTTGCCTATTATTTCACTAACTCTTTGCAATAACTCTTCATTTTCAACTGGCTTTTGAATGTAGTAAATATCGGATAATTCTGGATTGTATTGGTTTCTGAATCCCTCATAAAAGATCTCGGAGGCTGTTATGAAAATAATCCTCACAGCATTATCTTGTTCCCTTATCTTCTTGCCAAGTTCAAATCCATTTAAAGTGGGCATTTTGATGTCAAGTACAATCAGGTCGTAATAACCAGCTCTAAACTCCTCCATAGCTTTGAGTGGATCAGTATGTGAAGTACACTCATACCCGGCACCTTGTAAAATCATCCGATAAAGCAAGCTATGATCCGGCTCATCATCGACTAAGAATATCTTTCTCCGTTTATGTTGCCTCTGTTCTGCACTATATTCTTGGCCTTTAACGGCCTGAAGATGTCGGCATGTAATTGTCTTGTCATAGCAATTATTGGCAACAACATTGGATGTGGCCTCATATAGGTTGGAGTCTACAGCAGTCATGATACTACTACCACCATTATCTATATCTGCAGACACAATTTTTGATTCTGAAGATATTTATTTTACTTTGACTAAAGTACATGCTATATTTATAAAAAATGGTGCTTATTTATTGCTGACCATTGATAGAAGGATAATCCTGGAATAGTGGGATTAGTTGTGAAATAGATGAATGGAAATCAAGAAAAATAATCAAAGTTAATGTAGACCTGCTTACTAATGGACTATTTTTCATCTTCTATTAGTAAAGTGTTCATAAGCGATGAAGGTGTTAGGACGGTGTTCTCATAGACCATCTATGACTATTCATAGGGACTATAAGAAAGTCAATGGTGCCGCTTTAGCATCATCTTTGGTTCTTTAGTATGCATTGAGTAACATAATCATATCAGGATTTAACTATTCTGAATCTGATTTTACAGATCCATTATCAGACAATCTATGGTTCTGGCAAGTGGAACCAACTAAAGACTCGAGCATGCCGTCTTGTATTAATACTGTTAACAGTTTAGGAATCGTATTGTATTCAAAGACCGGGTAGACAACTAAGGAAATGGTACAAGCTCGGCATTCTTTGATTTTATCACAACTGTTGAGGATGTCAACAATATGAAAAAGCAATAAAATCTATACGATCTGTTACCAATAATCTTCTGGCATCGGATGCAACAGCCCGTCTTTTCTATAGTCTTTCCAGCAATCAGAATGAAAGAAATGTAGTATTTCCAAATCTTGTTCTTCAATATTCCAGCCACAGTAGTCGCATATCTTAATAACTAGTCCTGTTGGCGTCCCGCTTGTATGAGAAAAGGCTGTGGTACATGGTGATCCTTTAATCCCATGATTCAGTATTTCCAGTATTTCTATGGACATTGTGAACCCTCAATACCACTACTACCAATGCTCATGTAATGGCAACAGAAACAAGCTGCTGATAAGGACCAATCCCACAACCATGCCTATCACGTAGATGTTAGTTCTAATTTTTTCTTTCCACATATGTTAGGAGTATTCCGTATGTCATTCTTTTACTTTGGTCAGTAACTCATATGATTTGTCAGAACAGCTGCTTAGCAGTGAATGTAAATTTTTTTTCCTTGTCTGTATAATCATAATCAAAAAGATTTGTAAACTTGTTCTTCTCATCACATCGAACTTATTCTACTATATCCAATACTGGCCGACAAAATCAAACATTCGCTAGGAGCACGAGCAATATTTATACAATATGCAACGATCTGCTTCACAAGGACGATGGATCAATTGGTGGGGCTTCAAAGATGTCGGAAGCCTTCTACACACTAAAGTATTTGAGCCAATTTCACAGAATAAGTCAAGGAAGCTTCATGACTTGTGATCTACTTACCAGCTTGAACGATTAGACCTACAAAATAACATGATTTTGGGATGTATTACCTAGACAATACTGTTTATCGAGAATTATCAGTGCGTTGCTCAGTTCAGATTCCTATCTGCTATATATAGTCCAACTGATCAAGTCATTTATCCATTGCTCTAACTTCTTTTGTTCTATTGGTCTACCGAACCATAGCTCACCGTCATCTCTATCAATTCCCCCATATGGTTTTCTTGTTTTTATCAGAACCATTCCTGTTATCTTTTCTATTTTTGTTAACGTCTTTACATCAGGAAATGAGTCGTTAAGATTATTAATAACTACAAGAAATTCCCATTTGCTATCAACAGCATATTTGATGTTACTAGAATAGTGCTCCGTAAGTTTGAGTGCATGTAAGATCCAATCTTTACATTCATCTATGGTAATTGTGTTATTCTTGTTGTTGATGTTATCTCACTCATTTTTCATTAATTATCTTATATATTCGCTTCAAGCGCTATAAACATTTAAATAATAAAATATGTATTTTTATTAAGTTTAGAGGCTAATTATATATTTAATATGACTAGTAATGATAGCACAAAGGAAACAAATTCTACAACATCGTCATCAGATGAAGACTATGAAGAAGAAGAAGAGCCTACGCTCCCATCTAAAACATCTCCACACGATCCTATAAAACCAGAAGACGTAGCTGATGAAAAGAAGGTTATAGTTGTTACACCATCTACATCAACAAAAACTAAAGATAAAACTTTAAGCGAACAATCCTCGGATGAAGAGGAACGAAAACAAAATCAATCATCAGTTCCTGCTAAAGCCAAAGAAGTAGGACAATCACTCAAGGAGAAAGTCAAATCTGTTGGTAAGAAAACAATAACAAAAACAGAAGAGAAAACAAAGCAGCTTAAAGATAAATCCACACAAACTGCGGGTATTGGTCCAGAAAAGGATGCGCATGATATTCAGGCTCTTGGTAGTACTAATGTAGAAAAGGCAACCACAGTCTTTGAAGAGACAATGAATGAAATAAATGAAGAGCCAGACCGCGAAGAACAGAAGAAGCAACTGACAGGATACAAAAAGCTATTAGAAGAGCAGATTAGCGTAATTGACTCATGTTTAAAGATGGTAAAGCGCCTTAGAAAAGATGGTTGATAATACATATTACTGTACTGTAACAGTTCATAGAATCAGAAGTTAATAATCGTGCATTATTAATATGCAATCATAACTTGATTTTATTATTAAACAATGATCTGACTAGAAAATAGAGTGTCATTCAGATCATGTACTCTTAGTATCGACCTTTTTACTTCCTTTCTTATTTTTCGTCATAATACTATCTTCTTTAACAGTGGCTGTTGTTATTATTTTTTGTTTTTTAGTAGAGATTTCAGCAGACGGAATCTCTGTATTAATACCAGTAGGTTCAGGAGTAATACTAGATGATTTTCCACTTGTTATTTGCTCGGGAGATTCTTTTTTAGATGGAGTTACTATCTGAGGTTTTGTTTTTTTAACCTCTTCTTCGGTGCTAGTATTTGGAGGAGGAATACCTATTTCAGGTAATTGTCGTTGTTCCCTCGAGGTCGGTGGTGGTAATTCAGGTTCTTTTGAAAGTCGTAATTGCTCTTTTCCCCTTAGTGAAGACCGTTTAGACGTAGCGGCAAGAGCTGGTTTTGTTTGTACAGAACCTTTTAATTTGGCAGCAAGATCTCTCCGTGCAATAAGAAGTCCACGCTGTTGTTCCATCAACTTCAAAAATCCTGTATAGATCTGTTCTTGTTCTGCATATGTTCTTGTTCTAATTTCAGACACGATGTCTTCAAAAGAACTTGTAAACTGCGTTGCTAGATCTCCCATTTTTGAGATCTTTTCTGCATCTTTGTCCGCTTGTTTGTCAGCTGCAATTTCCTTTCTTTCTTTAATCCTTTGCTTCGCTATTTTGGCACCTGAAGCTATTATGTCTTTTAGATCGTTTGCTGCAATCTTTATCTTTTTGACAATTTCTTGCTCGTCAACCTGGAGTCTTGATAGGGAACTGGTTGCAGGTATTTTTTTCAGCTGCTGATTTCTGTTCCTTCCTTTAACTGCCACGATTCTCTTCTCCTCTGATTTTGATTCTGCTTTACTAGGTGCAACTGCAACTGACCTTTGTGTTACTGTCTGTACAATCTGCTTGGTTTCATCCTCAGATGGAGCCGTATTTCGCATGCAAGTATCCTTTGCTTCTTGTTCTGTTATGTTAAAGTACAGTACTTCTCCGTCGTATTTTTCAAAAAGAGACTTTGGAATGTAGAACTTTTCCTTGTTTATAGTTCCTTTCTCCGTAACTACAAATGGCTCGTAAAGTCCTTGAACCTTCCCAAGGTCTGCATCATCTATGCTTCTTACATCATGTTTGATTATATCATTCCAGTTTATCGTATTATTGTTAGCATAATTATTATTATCTTTGTCGTGAGTTCTCATAATGTTATAATATAGACTACATCGAATTTAACACTACAGCCAACTACATCTTAACTTCTTTTATAGTATAAACGCCAAATTATTCTCATTAGAAGAATATTTATCTCATGAACTGTCGGATCTAAATGAATCTACCCTATGCGTCGATTGTATGTTCAGAACTTTATTAACTATTAATTTAAACAGCCTATCTACATCTATTTTTTACCACTAGTCCTCATTTTTTTCAGATCTCGAATGTTATTATAATCTTCGACGACTCTAACAGTTTGGTCTCAGTCATGTCGATATACGGCTTTCTGTCATAAGGAGTTGTCTTGAAAGCCTCAAACTGACTCGCATATTGTTCGTCGGCTGGTGGTGGTGATTCTGATCCATGATGGTATTTGCCGAGAATCTCCTCTTCGTTTATCAAAAGCCATAATGTCTTGCCGTCATAAGCATCGGCAACATATTTTGGAATCCAAAACTTGTCTTTTTTCACAGTTCCTTTTTCCAGCCGTAGAGAGTTCTAGCTACCTCAATATCGCGGACATCTTTTCCATCGTTGCTTTTAACCTTCTTTCCTTTAAGCATAATCCATGATATTGTTGGTCCTTTTCTACTGCCACTATTAGAAGATGCCATTGTGGTATTAATTGGAAAGTGTCTTTTTTTATAGTTAATATCACTGTTCTGGCCTTTCCATGAATTCCATTTGTGGGAATCTCATAGTATGATGAATACTAATTCTAGATGGGTTGTTAAATTTTTTGCATATCTATTCATGTAATTTTTGATGTATAGAGGTGTTATACGTGTGAAAATTAGTATCAAATGTTTATACAATAATTTTATTTAAGATTTATTTATGCTTTTTATAAATAATATTAATATGTTTGGTGTATGCCTTACCTTATATGCCTTGCTTTGACTGGGAAAGCTTAACTAAGTCACAGAAAATAGTAAAGACCAAAGACGAACGATCATGCGGGAATTTAATGGCAGAATACAAGGATAATATCATCATAATCGAAGGCAGTATAAAGTCTCATGAATTTATGATTCCAAAATCCAAAGTAGCTGATTATAACGGAAATGAGATTTATCTTGATATACCATACGATATGTTATCAAGTTTTGAATTTTAATAATATGTGTTTGAATGTACATAAGACCTATAAGCCGTTTGTATTTTAGCTATAATTTATCCAAAATGCGAGAAAACATTTAGAACACTCAAATAAGAATGATGTATCCGTACTTTGATTAAGGGGCTCTTTTTATTACGTAAAAACGAGCAATCTGCAACAGTCTATGATGGTAGCAATTATAGTATAACAAGTTGTCATAACACTAGCGTTCGACCTAAGAGCTGCAATACTCAAATATCGCAATGCCATCAAACATCTTTGTTGCTTCTTGTTCCATGTATATTCATATTTGCATTATTAACTGGCAGATCATGTTATAGTGGGGAGTCACTGGCAACATATACTATCTTCAGTAAAAAGATTTTTGTTATAAAACCATTATATTTGATAAAGAATTATCTTTAGAAGTGATAAAGAAAACTGTATCTACTGGCCTATCTGGTATTGATAATAGATTCAAAATACAATCTCCAAAAAAGCTTTCACTAATAGCTGTAATAATAACATCCTTAATACTGGCTGCTACATTATTGATATCTACAATCTCTGTGCATTCGTCATATGCTCAAAATAGTACCTCTGCTTTTGGTCAGGTTACAAGTGTATTTGTTAATGGTAAAAACAACCCACTTAAGTACAGCATTACCACTGGTAAACTTTTAGGTGTTGTCGAAGATAAGGATAAAACCACACTAATAGCTGTCATATCAACTCCATCTGATAAAGGAACTTTGAATATTGAACTTCCAAGAAATATAATAGATAACAAAGGTCAATCCAATGCTGATACTAAATATACAGTGCACGTAGATGGTAAAGATGCAACTTTTAGAGAAACATCAAATAATCCTACTGCAAGAACATTATCTATTGATTTTAACAAGGATGCCAGGTTGATAGAAATTATAGGTACTCAAGCCGCACTGTCACAATAATCTCGTTATCTTTTTTTGAGTAAAATAAAAAATAGATCATTATTTATTACTCACCAGTGAATACCTCTTGTCATTCTAAAGGTGAGAGAGAATAGATAGATTGTTTCTTCAAAAGAGATAAATAGCAAACGAGATCAAATATTTGATCTTCAAAAGACAAACATCAAGAGTAAACTGCAGGTTTTTTTTAACAATAGCTAATGAACTAACGTAACATAAAGATAATCTATACTTTATGTTCTTTTTGCCGATGTTCCCTTAATTCCAATTCTGTTTTGAACTTGTTTCCACATGTATTGCATTTGAATTTTTTCTTACTGAATATATTGAATTGCATATAAAATCTAATTCATATTTGTTTTCATGTATATATACATCTTCTGTTAAATTGCCATTCTACCATGTATTTTATTATCAATTAAGAGAAAACTCTTCATACTGAAAAGGTTGTTAGAAGATATACAAAATATATAAAACATAAATAGGCAGGTTCATGACAGATCTTTTATATTCTCTGAAAAAATAATAAAGATAGAAAAAAATTAGACTTCTGTCTACACTCAAAGTGCCAACTTTAAATCCTATGTAATGTAATAATATACCACCTTTAAAATGGAAAGCAGTACATATGGTCGTGTTATAGATTGGAACGAGGTTATAAAGAAAGAAGCAAGAGGTCTTGACGACGCAGATCTTGGCGAAGTACAAGAAGTACATGAAACTATTGTTGTCACAGAAAGAGGTAGTATAAGCAAAGAAAAGTTCTATCTCCCCAAGTCCATTACACATGGATATAATGGTCGCACTTTGCTTTTTGACATAACAGAAGAGGAAGCAAAGGGAAAATTTATGACAGAACCAACAACAACAACAACAGCAACATCACCCTCTTCAACAGAAGAAGGGGCAAAACTTTCTACAGTAGATACTGAAAAATCTATCCCCGTTATTGAGGAAAGGTTGGAGATATCCAAAAAGGAATCAATAGCAGAAGCAAAAGTGATAAAGGAACCAATAAAGGAAACTAAGACAGTTGAAATAGAGCTGATACACGAAGAGTTAATTATCGAAAGGAAAGCAGTGCAATTGGATAAGACAACAACGTCAGCAACAACTCCAACGACTACATCATCATCTGAAGAGATAATACAATCTAAAACAGAAATTAATATTCCATTGATGAGAGAAGATGTGGTAGTTTCAAAGAAGCCGTATGTAAAAGAAGAAATAGTGATAAAGAAAAAACCAGTAACTGAAACCAGAACGGTAACAGAACAAGTAACAAGTGAAAAAGTGAGCGTTAGAAACAGCATTGGAGAGGAAGTAGTAGAAGGCGTAAAAAAGCAGTAGTAGTGGTTGTGGGAAGAACTTTTTTATGAACATTAGTTAGAGTTGCAGCATCAATAAATATTTTAATTGAATTAATAAATTTATAGAACATGCCTAAGGGCTCTTCACTTAGCATTAAGCCTATATCTAAAGAGGTTCCATTTCATTTATGACACATTCAAAAGGAATAGAATAGAACGCCTTCAAAATATATCTACTATGCACTACATTTATACATTTCAGGTCTGTCATTAAGAAAGACATCGTAACGGTTGTCTCAATTTGTTAAAAGGAATCATATTTCCATTTGGAATTGGATTCAATAATGGTACAAGCCAAAGAAGATGTCACTACAGAAGAAAAGAATGGTATGAGTTCATAATCGACGAAACATTGCTTAAAGTGGGAGAGAATTATGTTTGGCTTTGGGTTGCAATCAATTGAGCCAATAGATATGATGATAGTACTTGGTATTGGTATTTCCTTTGAAAGAAAGAAATATGCTTGTAGCTGAACAGTTTATACAAAAAATGGCTACAGAATATGGCAAACATCCTGTGCGTACTGATGGTGGCGGTACTTGGTATCCATCCGCAAGGCTGTAAATTCTTGGGATTGGACCATCATCATCTGCATTCCTCTTTCGAGAAAAGCATCATTGAA
>DATDFS010000107.1:0-2333 GCA_036522495.1 Nitrososphaeraceae archaeon
CCTCCGAGCCCGCGTCAATCTTGTCCCTTCATTTAGGCCCACTGCGTTATATTATGGAGGAAGGAAGTATGTCATATCTTATTATTGATTACCCGGTGCTGTTAACTTAAGGTGCAAATTCTTGAGTTTTGTGCGAGAAAAATAGGTGATTAACTAGCTAAGTTAACACCATCGCTTCGTGACTTTATAGATTGAGGAGAGCCATTATAGCTTTACTAGGACGTGAACAAAATTCATTCATTGCATATTTCTGCAGGTTCAATACAGACAATTCCTTTTGACTTGGCTAAATTAAATGTCTATTTATATGTAAAGAATCTAATATAACTACATATGCTAAATAAGTTATCTAAATAGGTTTAGCAATATTCAATAAATAAGAATTATTATGTCCAATTAAGGGTAAAAACAGCATATGTTAGACCGAAGATGTGAATCACATAATTTAAGCCTTCAAAGATTTGTAATAGATGACAATCGCTGCTTCCAATCAATAAATTGCAAGGAGTGTAATTCCCAGCTGCGTCAGATATGGGAATTGCATGATGATGTATCCATAACCAAGAGTGCAGAAATACAGCTCTACGATTCACTCCCATTAAGAGATATTTCGTAAACATGTTGTTTTATAGAATACATGCTGACTCCCGCTGATTGCTCCATCATTATTTACGTCAGCGACAATTAATAATAGGATGTCAATGAGTTGAGGATCATAATAATTAACATAGATGTGGCATAGAAGTATCTCTCGTAGGTTATTTCAGTTTATAATTCACTACTTACCAGATACGTCATATATATCAGATAGGATATCGCTATAATATTTTATGTTAAAACACAATATAGTAACGGCGGCTGCGCTTTGTGCCATAGTCGCCTTAGGAATAACAACTATGACTTCTGCATTCGCCCTGTTCCCAGAACAGAGGTTTGCTAACGGATTTAGAGACGGGTGTAACAACTTGAAGTTAACAGGAGCTCACCATACTCAAGAATACATAAATGGATACAACAAGGGTATAAGAGATCAAGGATCCAAGTGTGACAAAAGCTTAGGAAGTGGATCAGCAGCTACTTCTTCGGAGGCGGCCGCCGCTTCTGGTGTTGGTCGTGGTGGAAGTGGACCACAATGTCGAATCCATTGCGCGGGAGTGAATATAAAGTGAAGATGAAAACAATGACTACTACCACTCAAGTAGGACATGATTCGGCTACACTGTTTTCTTTGGGTACATTCAATCATGCTGGACTAGAAAAGCTTACTCAGGCCTTTCTGGACAATCTACCGCCTCCATTATCAATCTTAAGTTCTAACGATCCTACTTCATAAATTACTTCTGAGGCTTTAAGTTCTCGGAACCACAAAGAGTCGACTCTTCTTGTTACTCTAGACTAAACACAGCTTTTAAGATATTTAAGGCTCTGCCAGCAATAATAAGTGAGAAATATATGAGTTCTTCAGAAGATCGTGACATAGAGCCATTTAATTGGTTCAATAGATTCTTTGGAAGTGGTAGGCGAAGTGGCATAGGAGGAGAAGGATTTTTTGGTTTTCCTGATGTTTTCAGAGGATTTGATGAAATGAGAAGACAAATGGAAAGAGGATTTGAAGACACCTTTAAAAATATAGAAGCTAAAGCACCAACAGATCTAGTAAGAGAATATGAAACATCTACCGGTGGTAAAGTAAGAGAATATGGACCATTTGTTTATGGCTATTCTATGACTATTGGACCTGATGGCAAGCCAAAAGTAAGAGAATTTGGAAATGTTAAATCACCATTTAGTAGTAGGGGCTTTTTCACTAGACCACTTATCTCATCTGAAAGAGAACCTTTAGCAGATGTAACAACTACAGATAAGGAGGTAAAAGTGGTTGTTGAAATGCCAGGTGTTAGCAAAGAGAATATCAAGATAAATGTCTATGATAATTCGGTAGAAGTAACAGCTACTGACACAGAAAAAAGAAAATATCATGAAGTTATTGAAGTACCTGCTGAAACAGATATTGAAACAGCCACGTCAACCTATAAAAATGGAATACTTGAAATAACTTTCAAGAAAAAGGAGCAAACAAGACCAAAAGGAAAGCAGGTAAAGATAGAATAAAGTCATTTTCTTTTTCCTTTTTAACATATTTTATTTTTCCGTTAAAAGATATACAGTATGAACTACGAGGTAATGACGTTTGAGCTATAGCCACTAGACATATCAGCATATTGTAAGAGCATATTTGAAAAATGCTCTAAAACATTGATAATGAGTGCAACTATTTTAAATCACAAAGCATTCTGCAGAAGTGTTGGTCTAAGCCCAGATCAAGTAAAATT
>DATDFS010000108.1:0-7677 GCA_036522495.1 Nitrososphaeraceae archaeon
GGCTCTACTTTGCGAAATATCTCTGCTTTCTCTCAATGTTTCTTTGTCCAGTATGCGGAACCAGAATGACCTATGAACCATTCAGAAAAATCAGAATAACCAAGGTCAGATATAGTGGTCTTCACAAATCGCCTGAATGAAGGGTTACCTGCATAAGTCTTAGACTACCGTCTTCCATATTACCTTTGCCAGAACGATCTAATGTCCTTGCAAAAGATTTACCCAAATCATCATACAAGTAGCCAGGATTTGGTGTTTTTTATCCTGATAAACTGCAAACACCAAGTCGGTATTTTTTCTATCCGGTGTTCTATAGTCTGTTATTGTTTTTCCCTTTTGTTTATCTTGGTAGCATACTCTTCTAGTTCGATATTTGTAATCTAACCATGACTTTAACTGTTGAGTTACTTCTTCTGTCAAAAATACAATTCTATCTGCTTTAGTTTTGGTATATCCTCCTCAGATCTTTCCGAAGATACCTTTAATCCAAATCCTCCCAAAAGAGAGAAAGAGCAAAATTAAGATGTACCAAATATACCAATATCTATAAATCTAGAAATATTATCGTTATAATTAAACATACATTTTATGTGATTCTAACCGTATATAAAAATACATCAGACATTGATCTCACATCTCTCGACCAATTTGATAAAGCCGAATGTATGTCGGCACTTGAAGGGAGCGTTTGATGAAATCTTTTATCCGTATATTCGCACACTAGGATTTGCTTGTTCGTTCCTAATCTTTCTTAAATTTTTTTCTATTAGTTCTGCTTCCTTGAGTAGAGAAGGAATATCACACGATGCACCTGGGACCAGTTTACTGATTGTTTCTGAGACTGCAGCAGCTGCCCGAAAATCTGGAGAATCCTTTAATACTTTAACCAGCAAAACGATTACATCAAAATTCATCCATACGCCTTCATTTAAAAGCAATGCAGCGATCCCAGTAACAGAGCCATTTGAAAGCTGCGGAACTCCAGCATTAGCCAACCTTTTTAGAGACTGTTCTGTGCTTGCCACTGCATAAACTTGTGCTTCTGTTACTTGATCTGCATCTTCTTCAGAGGCTGGCATACCAGCAGCGCTGATTATAAGTTCACATTCATTTTCGACTGCCCACTGTAAAACTATTTTTGACATAGAATAATACATTGACTGGTCAAGGTTTAATTCAGATGCAAAGATAGTGAGCTTCAGATCTTCATTGGCATAAATTCTAGCCGGAAAATTTGGAGTAGTATTACGAATTATAGATAATGCAGGAAACCCTGGTGAATCCAAAACTGCTACAAGTTCAGTCTTTAGTGAATGTACAAAACATTCTGACGCAATAGCATTAGTAAGACCAACACTTGGGAAACCATCAATAATGGTTCCACCTCTGAGATTAACTTTTTTTATTTTGCGAATTTCAATCGGGGTGTATAAAGAAGACAATGGCAAAAAGATGATAGTTATACTTTATTAAAAGATTTTAGTAGACCTGCAACGTATAGTCATATTGCATTTAGATACTGTTTATACATAGCATCTCTTAGACTCGCTCATTGAATTCATTTCTAGTCCAAAAACTAATAAGTCGATCTAGACTTTAAAATATTATCATATTTATTGCATATTTTACATCATCATTGGTCTGATAAAGTCTTTCCATAGTGTTCGGTGCTAAAGATGAGAATGCGTGCAGTTCCAATATCTAAAGCGTCGTGTAAGCATTGATGCAATCGAGCATCAGATCTAAAGCTATTTATAAGATTGTCGAATCCAACTGAAATATCCAGATTGGATGAAGCTCGTAGCCATTCTTCTCTCTTCAATCGAAATTATGATATGCCCTATTATTGATAAGGCCCCAACTAACAAAACGTATCTATTATTTTATCAAAGTTGGCTCTATTTTGACTCCGCTTGTAGGCTTTTAAAATCTGGATAATTTTTTCCTTCTTAGCACATCCCAAAATTTCATTGATTCTATTCGCAATGAGTCCTCCGCCTATAAATAATGATTGAGCAGCAGCAGTTACGTTGCATGATTTTCTTTGAGTACTGGAGCTTTCAAAGTCAATAATATTGGCAGTATTTGATTTTGAGATGATTATGTGATGATTTATACAACTTAGTTCTCCATGGTCGATATGTGCTTTGTCCAAGTTATAACATTGCTCTAAGATGGAGATAGCAATCTTACGAACCTCATCTGCAGTGATATTCTGCTGCTTCACCCAATCAAGTATGCTTAAACCCTCAATAAACTCCATAACGATCAAATTTTTGGAGAATCTGGAGAGTTTAGGTCCAACATCAACTGAATTTGCGATTTTATGCAGAGATACTTCTCTCCGCATTGTCTCCCTGTTTGCATCGGTTCTTCTTATTTTAAGAGCATGAATTTTGCTTTCGGTCTTAACTTTGAGAACTATACTAACACTTCCCTTGCCTGCAATAGCCATTTTGCCAATTTTTATCCTGCCTGTAGGTAAAACGTGCGTGATTCCAAGGGAACATATTTCCTTTAACCGGTTAGTGTATTCTCTAACACTAGACGGTGGATATGAAATGATACTGGCAAGTTCAGGTGAACATACATCGAGTTCGTTAAAAGATATTGGAATCTGTTGTGACAATCTCGATGACTGCATCATTTACTATTCCCTTTATTTTTCTTTCATCTGCTGTATAAATTTGAAGTGTACTTCGAATATCTATTATTAACCCCTTCGTTATCCCTGAACTTTCAATTCTCCTAGATAAAAGTAATTTGACATAATCTTTTGCACTGTTTGCTCTTCTCTCAACTAAACGTTTAACCTTCATCTCTTTGTCAACCCACATCAAGAGAGATTCTTTGCTATTCTTCGTGATGAAGCTAGTAGTGGCATCTTTCCTAAAGATTTCTGGACCGATCCTTTCAGCATATGATGATATCGTAGGCGATTCCAACAAAAATACAAAAGCAGCTAATTTTTTTTCATCTGTTGTACATGTATCTCGAATTACCTTAAAACCTGATAGATTCAGCTGTTTTGAAACTGCATTAAGACTTTTTTTTAACTGACCCCAAATTACATCAGGACTACGCTCCGAATAACTGAATTCAATTATGAGTAAATGTGGATAAAGCCGTTTATTATGGAAATCAACATGTTTTTTATCTTTCTTTTCGAAAAAGCTTAGTGATGGTTTTTCTAAGAATGCTCTTGCTGCTAATAAAAACTTGCCAACGCTCTCTGCGGAGATTGCTGTGCCTAAATTTCTTCTAGGGTCAACCGGATCAACTATAATAAGCTGGCTTTGGAAAGTCTTTATAATATCGACATCTGTTTTATCAATCGAAATTACATTTTTTTCACCTTCTCTTCCACTAATATTTGAAATTTCCTGTAATACTGACTCAAAAGAACCATACTTTAGAATCAAGATCTCCGTGACATAACCACTAAAACCATTTGTAGCAATTTCAGCCCCATATACTCCAACAGATTTTAAAAATTTCTTTAGCAGCCGCACTTGTTTTCTTTTGTCTTCATCTAAATTATTCTTGATATATTCTGTGTGAAATGGAGACCTATCAGCCGCACTTATCCATTTTCCTTTTTCTACATTGTAACACGGAACAATGTTGACCCGAATTCCTTTAACAAATGCTTCAACATATGGATGATCAGAATACCGTAGATGCGTCTTATACCTTTTCAACGACTCCAATCCTATCTGTTTACCGAGTTGCTCAAAATCTTCATCGCTGATTGAAGCATCGAGTTTTACGAAAATATCTACGTCTGCGTCCTCCTTCAACCATGTTCCTTTCGCAAATGATCCACCAAAAACTATATCTACGATGTGTGGAGAAGTATATTTAGTAACAAGATTCTTTGTTTTGTCTGCTACTGTTGTCAGCCTTTTTATTTCTGAAGGTGATGGTTGGCAAGATTGCATCGTTTTAGAAATGATGGTATTTATTAAATCAGTCATTTAGCATACACTGTAAATATATCGGAATAAATTGGGCCAGCTGGCGTCAGCTCACTTCTTTTTAGATGTACCTTGTTAATAACGTCAGAACCGAAAGTCTCGTAGCTATACTTTGACAATATACTGTCGAGTTTTAAGTTCCCCCTTTTTATCCGAAATATCGTCATATGTGGCGCAAATGGTTTGGACCGGAAACCAATCTCTGCCATTTTTGATATTACTAGTTCAGCAAGACTGTCTAGTCCTTTTCTCCCTTCCTCATCCACTCCAATCCAAACCACTCTAGCAAAATTAGAACTTGGAAATCCTCCAAGACCGGTATAAGTTACATTAACTGGCTTAAATTGTAATTCCAACAGCTTAGATTTGATTTTATCAATGGCATCTAAGTTCACTGTGCCGAGGAAAACAAGAGTAAAATGAAAATTCTGTTTTTCAACTGGTTTGACCTCCTGTGGACTCCATCTAGTATTTTCTATTAACTCTTTCTGTAAGTTTTCAATACCATTTCTGTTAGATACATCCACAGCAATAAATGTCCGCACTCTATTCAAGTTATTCCAAGTCTGTTATAATATGTTTATATTTTATCATTGTAAGATAACTATGTATGCATGTCCATTTACACATGATAATGTAAATAATACCATATCAAGAATGCCTCTTATTGCGGGAGAGTCTGGATGTCATCCGAGATCTGTATGAGGAAATTGCTATACTATAATACCTGTATTATTGCCAGATAGTGTTTTAATCACTGGGAGTAGTATTCCTCCGTGATTCGTGTCCAGAACACTTGTAATCTGCCCTGGAATTAAAGCAATAATTATGAAATCAACCTTATAGTCAAAGTATGAGGACAACAGTTATTGTATACTACTACTATTATACTATCATTTTTAGTACGACATTGTGTGACCCATGCCATTACATTAACATATGACAGCAAAATAGTCGCAAAGTATATTATTTTATCAGATAAGTCTATCGGTTATGATGAATATTGCTAAAGAAAGACGAGTCTAGGGATGCCTCTTCGTTGTAGATGGGTAAACAAAAAAAGTCTTAGAAAATTGAATAGAGCACAAGGATTGAGTTGATCTCGTTGGTTCTATATTATATTGTGTCTGTTTATCCAAGGATACAAGCAAAGGTCTAATATACCATTTAACTAAACATCCATCCATTCAACATGTCACAAGGAGAATCATTTGCAATCTATCTAAAATACAAAACCTTAGAAGATATGCTCAAAGTCATACTGTTTTCTGCACGATCAGCGCTTGGCTTAACTCCAATGCTCTACCATATCGACTACAATAATCAACAGATACTCTTTATCCAGACAGGAGCAGCTGGTGGTGTTATAGTACATTATATTGTTCAGACTGATAAATCAAGCAAGAAATTCATAGAGCTTAAGGGATTAACAGGCGAATTTGTCTTTGTCGATAGAATTGGTACTGATACTCAATCGCTGTATATCCCTATTTTAGAACTGGAAAAGTCCACATTCAGATTTCCTTCATAATTCTGCCACCCTGTTTGAGCTTCTCTTAAAAGTAAGAAGACTAAATTCCCAAACTAATAGAGAATTTTCAAATACGGCAGAATCGCTTATGATCATCTAAGCGCTGCCGTCATTTCCTAAGACTCAGTAGCAGTTGTTTCTTTATCCTCTACTTTTTCAGTTGTTTGAGTTTCTTGAACTTTCTCTAAATGCCTAGAACTATCATCTGAGGAGTATATATCTGCCTTATCAATACCACCTGATTTTGCTGACGATGTTCCCGAACTGACTAACTTAGATGCATCTTCAGTATTTGTTGTTACATCTCTATCCAGATCTTTGGTTATACTTGCTTCTGTCTTTGGGTTTAGTACCTTTCCTGTCTCTGCTGATATTCCGGTAGTATATGAAATTATATCCTCTGGTTTTGTTGTTCCTTTCGCTATATCTGCCGCAGTTACATCACCATCATCCGGACTCCTTATTCCTTTTGCTATGCTTGCTCTAGCTATATCACCAGTGTCTATCGTCTTTTTGTGTGTATCTCCAACAGTTGTTATATCGCTAGTAGCACTTCGTATGTCTACTCCTCCTTCCTTAGAAGTATCTTCAAGGGTATCTCGTCCTTTATCTTTGCTTTTATTCCTATTACTACTCATATACGTAGATTACTTGCTCACTAAGTTATTAAAATAAAACATACAATCAACTGCATGAGACTTCGCAGACGATCATATATGGGTATATGGACGTATCAAATGATCTAAAATTGGTAAAGATTAAAGGAAAACGAGGTCTTTTGGATACTTGCCTTCAAAACTAGCCAAGTCGACATGTATTAGCTGAGCTGCTACCATAGATAGTAGTGTATATGCATCTTTAAAATTGCAGAATCGAAAACATCATTTCTCTGCTGTTATAGAAAAATTGGAGTTTCCTCTATTAGCATTTTATACTTCTTCCCCCTCCACTGCTCCTTTAACCCACTTTTTCGCTTGTTACTTGATCAGTTATCATCCATACTTAATAAGGAACAACATCCTATATTTTCACTTGTCATATATCACAAAATGAGAAAAAAGGTTTGAGTTCTTTGCTTGTTTCACCTGTTGATACCTATGTTTATTTGGTCCAGCAGCAGAGTGTCTTGTTCGTCCAGTTCAATCTGCTCCAGCTGTTCCTTTGGTCATACCGCTTCTTCTGGCTTTTTCTTTAGCATCTTCAGCAGCACTTCCCCCTTCTTGTCCTGATTCTACAATCTTTTGACCACTTGGATCTCTACGTACGGCTGTTGGTTCATGTTGTTTTATTTTAGCTGGAGACATTGGTTCTTTTTCGTCATATTCTTGAGTAGGATCCTTTGTTCTGTCAACTCTTGCGCCTTTAGCGCCTTGTTCATATTTTCTCCCCTGGCTCTCAGTAGTAGCTTTGGTGGAAGAAACGCTTTTTTTAGTGGTGTTAGTTGCATTTTCTGCAGTACCAACAACTTTATCTTTAGCACCTTTTACTTTTTCTTTAATCTTGCCTGCGATGCCAGTCATTGTTAATATATTATGGGATAAAGTATTAATGCATGTATTTAATATTATTATATAATAAAATTCTAGATTCATGCTTTTTAAAAAAGGATCCTATCAAGCCACAAACAGGCCTGGAATGAGCAGTTTGCAAACAACATGGGAGTCCGAAGAAGGAGCCAGCTACTTCTTAACTAACTCAATCCTGAAAAACATAGAAGTACAATCCATAACTAATATCGTCCCAGCAGACCTTCTGTTTCTTTGAAGGATGAGCATACTAGAAATGAAACGAAACGAAACGAAACGAAACCTGCAGCTATGTGCTTTTGCTTAAGTAACGGAGCCTGTGATCTATACATTGTGATAGTGTGGTTTTCTATGGTATTTTATACCGTTAAATGCCAGGGTTTATATACGACTACAGTAACATAAATGACATGTCATCACGAAAAGAAGAAAGAAAAGACGAGACAACTACGACGACAACGACAGCATCATCATCTACAAATTCAACTTCTCCAACGGAACAGAATGCTCAATATCGACAAACAGTCAACAGAGCATTAGACGAGACCAGAGACAACATTAGAAGGTCCACTGATGAAGCAAGAAGAGAGATTCCTCGTTATACACAGGCAGTCAACGAATACCAAGAGCAAACTATCCAGGC
>DATDFS010000109.1:0-9687 GCA_036522495.1 Nitrososphaeraceae archaeon
TTAACCAATGCTTTGAATTGAGTATTATCTCCAAGGCCTTTCCAACTTTTTGGAAGTCTCATCTCTTCATGCACAAAAATCGGTTGCTGTTTGATACGTGTAAGGTTCCAATTAAACGGCATTGACCAAGAAAATATTTTAGTTGTAGGATTAAAATTAAGATTACCAGTTATTTTATCATAGTACGATATAAGAGTTGTATTATAATTGTGGTTTTGATAAACCCATTTATTATTATAAACATCCCCCACGCTGAGATAGGAATCAAATTTTGGAGCATTTTCTGGAAGGAATATGTTTCTGTCATTGTCAATGCTAAAAATTTCGACATGGATGTGATATAATCCGCCCTCCGTTAAGAAAGGACCTCTGATATTTATGGTACCACCCGGATCAGCCACCCATGCATTTTGGAATGGATCCTGCTCCCCGTATATAGTAAGGGGACCGCTTGCAGGCTGTATCTTTAGTGTAAGCAAACCATTATGAGCATGGAAAAAGTCCCGTAAAATGGGTTTAACAATTGCTGATGGTGTTGTTGCTCCAATTCCTCTCGCTACCGTTATCTCGTAAGTAACATGCTGGATTGTTTGGTTATTGTTCGCATCAAACAATCTAAGTTGCATAAACGTATCCTGTTTAGTCGTACTTGTACTAACCAAAATAGGTGGGCTAACCTTAACGAAAAGACTTGCCTGTCTGTTTCCCACGGTAGCAGGAGGCAAATTTTCCTGAGTTAAACCATCCGCATATGCTTTTTGGTAAAAATAGTATTGAGCAGATGGTGATATGAATGCTACGAAAAGAATCAAAGAAGTAAAACAATATGCGAAAATATGATTATTAGGGATCATAATGCCTAATAACAAAACATGGTTTTATTCTGTTATTTAATCCTTGATATCAACAACGATGATATAAATTAGTAATCAAAATATAAATTAAATAAGATGCCATGGAAGTACTCTTGTGGAGCTTCTATCATCATTGCAGCTGTTTGCCTAATTGTATTGCTGTCATTTATGGTTGACTCTCTAATCCCAAAACAGATTTATTCGGAGTTTAGTCAAGGCTCTGCTACTCCATTATTAGGCGATCAGATCAAGCTTGCATCAAATGCTGCCGATAATGGCAGCAGGATAACAGCTGTTGATAATCTTGCTGGCACACTCACTATTATAACCGTATCAAATAATGGAACCTTTTTGCCTGGTGCAACATATTCAATCACTCCGAATCCTGTTAGTGGCTCAGGGGTATATGTCGTAAAGGATAATGGACCAGCAGATATAAACAAGGCATCAGCAGGAGTTTTTACAATTTCAGGATTGCACCAAGGCAGATATATAGTAACGCAAGTAAATGCGCCAAATGGATATTCGAAAGATAAACTATCCAAGATCGTTCAATTAGGGACAAGTCAAACTTTTGCAACTGCAACCTTTACTTCTCCTAACCGCCTCAACCTAAATAATAGTAGTAGTAATAGCAATAATAGTAGCAATAATAGTAATAACTCCCAGTTCAACCGTATAACATACAACGCAAAATTTGAATGTGGATCAATAGTTGGAGTTGAGGGTCCTCTAAGACCTGGCCATTATGACACAGACATTAGCATTTTCAACAGACAAGGTTATACTGTCAAAATTTTATGGAATGCCATAATTAATGAAGGTAAAAACACCAACCTAACAATAAAATCAATGCCGCCACAGACATCAATAGGGATAACCTGTAAAGATATTCGTCAGCATTTAAACATAGGAAATAACTCTAATGAACTGGTTGAAGGGTTTGTTGTCATACGTGCTGATCTTAATGCCGGGACTTTGGATTCTCTATCATCTAATGGCAGTGCCACAGGCATAGCTGGTCTAAATAAGGACCAAATTAATTTACTTGATGTACAGGTATTCTATACTGCAAACGCCCTTGAAACTCTTCCCCGTGAAGTACTGGTAAGTAAGATCGTATTTTCTATCGTTAATGACACGACATCAACTCTCCCGTCATCGCTGAGAATGAAGCCACTTGATGTTACCCTGCATTCACAACTCAACGAAATAGCCGATCCAGAAACCCAGGTAAAAAACATTCTATCTCAAAAGTATCGTTTGTCTGCTCATCAAGTGGCTGGGCTGACAATTAAAATCATTGATGTGAGTGTAGTCGTTGATAGTATGATCGACGATCATGCAATTTCTTCATACCTGGTGACGCCACAAATCGGTACTTAATACTTTCGAAGTTCATGCAACATGTGTTGTCAAAGGCTATCGTTTCAATTGAAGCTATGTAATGCTACCTATGAATTTGTTTGCAAGCAAAGGGAGTAATAGTATGACCGGACTCTTAGCTAGTAAAGCAAAAAGGCAAAAAAAGAAAGAAAGAAAGAAAGAATAAAATATTAAAGAACCAGTATCAATAAAATAATCAAAACATAAAGGCATTCAACTTGACTTTGAGAAAGATCATAGTCGTGATAATAGTATTTGTTTCTATTGGTGCAGCCTCCACCTTTACATATATTAAATTCAGTGACCAAGGTTCCTTAATTATCGATAAACTATTATCTTTATTTTTCGGAAATAATTTACCCTTAAGGAATTTGTCTTTGAACAATGAAGCATTTCAGATAGGTCGGGTGGCTATGCCAATTCCCGTTAATGCAAAAGACTTGACCCTTCCCGAATTATTTACAAAAGTTGAAAAATCTGTGGTTCAAATCATCGGCAGAGGTGATTCTTCCAATCGATCTCCCACTGGCTCTAGGCTAGGCTCTGGGTTTGTATATGATAGCAACAGACATATCATTACAAACTATCACGTGGCTTCAGGTACCAAGAATATAGACGTTACATTCATGGATGGGAACACATATCATGCCCAGTTAGTCGGTTCCGATCCTTTTACCGATCTTGCAGTATTATATGTAGAAGACGTGCCAAAGGATACACTTGTTCCATTAGCGTTGGGCAATTCAGCAATGTTGGAGGTGGGTGAAGAGATAGCAGCAATTGGCAACCCATTCGGCCTATCAGGTTCAATGACAGCAGGAATCATTAGCGGCCTTGGCAGACTACTTCCTTCCAATACAAACCTGGGTTCCCAATACTCTATCCCCAACATAGTACAGATAGACGCTCCAATTAATCCGGGCAATTCAGGAGGGCCTTTACTAAATATGAGGGGAGAAGTTGTTGGAATAAACTCAGCAATTTTTTCATCTACAGGTGAATTCTCTGGTGTTGGGTTTGCAATTCCCTCCAACACTCTAAACAAAATCATACCGTCTTTGATAAAGGGAGGATCCTTTAGTCATCCATGGATTGGACTTTCAGGCACAAACATTACTCCAGAAATTGCAAATGCAGTAGGACTAAAAGAACCACGAGGATTTCTTGTAGCAGACACTGTTTCAGGAAGTCCTGCTGAGAAAGCAGGACTACGTGGAGGTGATAAAGTGGCCAACATTAACGGAAGGGAGATAGCACTCGGAGGAGATGTAATTGAGAAAATAGATAACAATACTGTAAGAAAAATAGATGATATTCTTGTATACCTTGAATCCGTGAAATCCGTTGGGGACACTGTTAGTCTATCCGTCCTCAGAAACGGTCAACTTCAAAAACTTAATTTAACGCTTGCCGCCAGGCCTAGTTCGCAAGAGGCACCTTGATTTTTGATTTTTTCTTGTAGTTTTTCAGAAATGGTTATCAGTTAACTTGACAGCTTCGTAAACTTTGGACCAGCCTGTTATAATGTATTTTGAATTATTCTCTAGCATACTATATCTAATATAATGCCTGGAAACCCCGAAAATAAGGCTTAGACTTTGGATTAATAAGACTTTCCTATTTTTATAGCATTCTATAGTATATTTGTAAGCATAATCAATGGTAAGCCTGTGTAGTCTGACATGACAAGGAAAAAGTGTAATACTTGAATAAATGAAGAAAAGAGGTGATCTAATTTGTGCCGGCTAGGTTAGTGAAAAAGTGTTTACCAAAACTAAAGTACAAAATTAACTGATTTGCTTTTTAACCTTATTAACTATTTGTAACTCATAATATCTTTGAAAGAGAATTTGAACTTAAAGTACAAAATCAATCAGAATCGTGTAAGCTATAATAATAAGACAGGTCTGTACGAAAGCGGTTCTGAAACATATACTAGATATGACTTGGCAAAAGAAAGCAAGTGGAAATGCGAAAAATGCTACGCTCGATTTGCAACAATAAGAAAGCTAAAACAGCACAAGATCGATTACCACTCATATTAGAGGACGATGGTGAGTATGGTAAGTAACATTGTCACATGTGTCGGACATTACAATATTATCTAAAAATATCCACAACACAGTATTTTACTTAAAATAGATAGGTCAGCTAATTCGGTTAATACTCGTCGAGAGTATTCTTATATAATAATTCCATATCGGAATATATTAATAGTGTCATCTAGTACATCGCTTCAATGAATAAGGTTATTATCGCAGGCCTAGTAGTAGGTGTCCTTGTTGCGGGAATTATTTTTAGTCCTCTTATGTCAGGAAAGTTCCCATCCCAAGCACAAGCACAACAGGCTCCTACCACTGGGAAAATGAAAAAAGTGCTACTTATAGCAAGTGAAAAGGTAGTACAGGTAGCTCCAGATAACGCGCTCCATCCCGGCGGAATTAAGTACAATGCAATGGTTTTCAACGGTACGATCCCAGGTCCAGTGATTGCAATTGATCAGGGAGACACCTTGCAAATTACGTTGAGAAACGAAGGTAAATTAGTACACAGTATGGACTTCCATGCAGGATTTGGTGCTGATAAAGCGAATTCGGGGTCAGTAGAGCCTGGCAAATCAAAGACCTGGACACTACAAGGAACCTATGCTGGCGCTTTCTTCTACCATTGCAGTGCCGATGCGCTTAATGGTATATGGGAACATGTTTCTAACGGAATGTATGGCGGCATTATAGTACATGCACCTAATGAACAACCAGCAAAAGAGTTCTATGTGGTTTTTGGTGAAATCTACAACACTGCAGACCAAGGACTATTCAAAGGTACCAACGGAAAAACTGGTTCGTTTGATATAGCCAAATTCGTCAATAACCAACCAGATTTGATCATGACTAACGGAATGGCACACAAATACGTACCAGCGCTAGGACAAATTGTCAAACTTTCGATTAACAAGAATGCTCAAGTCTTCAAAGTTAAGCCAGGCGAACTAACAAGATGGTTTATTGTCAATGGAGGCCCCAACCAGTTTGTATCATTCCATTTTATAGGTGGAATAATTAGTGTACGTGATGGTTCAATAGTAAACAGATACGGTACGCAAGACTTGAACGATGAAACATGGACTATTCCACCAGGATCAGCTTCAGTCATTGAATCAACATTTCCAACGCCAGGTCTCTATGTAGGCGTAACCCATGCTCTGCAAAACGTCCTAAAGGGTGGAGCATTTGCTGTATTAGCAGTGAACAACTCAACAGCAACAGACCAACCAACGGGCACATGGGTACCTCCGCTGGGTAGCTCAGTTGTAGCTGAAACTCCTAACGGTATGCCGGTAAAATCGGCAGCTGCAAAAACAGCCTAGCAGAGATAATAAAAGGGCTTGCACAACAACAAACCCTACCACCTTTCTTTTTTCTACAATACAAAAGAATTTTTTGACCATGTGTTTTGATTGATTAGGTTTGCCGGCCTAATGCTTTTAGTATACTTAGAAGATACCATGTTGTTCAATGAGCTCCGATAGAACAAAAGTTGCTGAGAGTATAATTTCACAAGAAGTAAATAATGTATCAATGGGTTCAAACGAGGTTAAGCAAAATGGTTGTGCCGCGTGCCATGTCTTGTTTACATTAGTGGAAAAGATGCAGGTGAGTGAAACAGAGGCTTCAGATTTACTTACAGAAATTTTACTCAGCAATCCACGTCTTAATGATCAATTTATTGAAATGGTCGAAAATATTCACATGAAGCAAAGATTGAAGGGTGGAGGCTTTTCTATAAAAACACGTGAAGCTAAGGATCGATTTATTGATTCTAATCTTAAAACGGTTTTGGCTGAATTCTCTGCTGATCTGGTAAATTATGGAGTGGATATAGTACTTCGGAAATTACTCATGTCGTCTGTATCCTTGGAAATAGCACAAACAATAGGTGTCGATTATCATGCCGCAAATGAAGAACTCTATTACTATATGCGGAAGAAAGATCAAGAAACACATGCACAAATCACTGATTTTGTTAACCGGTTCTGTCAGAAAGCAAATAGAAGCAGGATATGAGATCTTTTACACCTGGAACAGTATAATTGGAGTCTAAAAACTAAGTTAGCAGAGCCCATTGAACGGTCATGTTAACAAGGAGGCGAAAGGAGTTGTTAACAGGGCCAATCGAACAATTCCTATACAAGGCTGCTAGACATGTTCGTATGGAATCGAATATATTCAATGCAGACAGAAAATAGAACTTTGCTGCTAACTACTTCTAACTCCTTTAATCTGAACTTGGTGGTCTTGTGGTGGAACAAAAAAGTCTATGGATACTGTCTTTCCGTTCATTTTTATGGATGCTTGCTTGTACAATTTGCCATCCATCATGACAGATATCGATTGTTTTTCTGAAAGTTGAGGTATCTTTAGACTTAATGGTCCCCCTATTGGACTGTAATAATTTACTCCAAAGACAAGACTGTCTGTAGCATTGTCATACTTAAAATCGCTGATCCTTGCTAGACCACGTAAATCATACGCAACGAATTGACCTTTACCCAAGTCAAACGTAGGTATCGGAGCGTTCAAATCAAAACCGGCACAACTGTAATAGAACACGCCACTACTCACGCCAGTATAAGGAGTAGCCCTAAAGGCCGCTTCTTCTCCAGGCTTTATGACTGGAATTATACTACTTTTAACAGAATCAAGCTGAATTCCATTTCTATCATGGGCAGATGCATATATAGTTACATTGTGGAGATCAAATCGGCCCGTATTCATAGCTATGCCGACGAGGGCCTTATCGACGCCGACCGGCATGTTTGAATAATTCAATCTCAAAACATTGTAGTACGGAACTGAAAATTGCTTTATATTGGTGATAAATGCTCTGCCGGTAACCGATCGCTCCGGTCCGATCACGAACTTAAACGGGGCACCTGTAGATGGATAAATAATCCTGCCATAAGTTGATTGTTTTATGGTAGTTATTGTTGTTCTTGCGGCAGTATCTTTGCCAGTGGTATTCAAAGCAACTGTTATTCCAACGGGCACCTTGCCATTATTGTCTACCACCCCTATAACGTTTAGATTGCCATTGGAATCCTTGAAAGTTCTCTGTTCGGTCATCTTGATAGATTTATCATCAGCATAGGCATCATGAAAAAGTGACAAGGAACAAACAATACAAAAAGAAATTGTCAAAAGACCAATCCCTACCAAAAGCCTTCTCTTAAACTGTAACATAGTACTGGTATATTTATCAAACGCTCTAATCAATATTACTGTCTAAATCCCTTTCAGAGAAGAATGCCTTCAGGCAAGGCCATCTTTTAGTGATAGGCTGGTACATACATGCATTATCCATTCGTACGTGACAACTTTATGTTTTCTTTTTCTATGCTAGTGCCGGTGGAATAAGATTATTTTTCCGTATGTCATCTTTTATATGATACTCTCTAAGAGTACGTATGAAGACAAATAAGCTTTTAGGTAAGAAATGTATATCTATTATTGGTCGTTTTGAGTTTCTGTTACTTATGTAACATGGAAGCACTTACAAAGTCATGTCCTAAGTGTGATAGGCCTACATGCAAAAATTGTATGAAAAGCTTTCCATTCTCCGATAGCGTCTGTATTGAGTGTGCTGCCAGTGTCAAGACAGGGCTAGGAGGAATAAGAAAAGATGAAGAAATATTCTAAAGTCAAACCTCCAGCTTTCTTGTCACCTCTAGTCCAGCCAGTCCCATAATCACAGCCGTATATTGCAGACCTGTTTCTTTATTGTAAATCAACTCTTGCAGTAATACCAATTTCTCCTGGCAGCATTACTATTTTGCTGACTTCGATGAATTGTGGATAGGTAATAATCTATTTTGTTCATAGTAGATAAGGTTGCCTAGGATCATAATCCGGCAGCGATACCAATTCCTGCTATGATTTTTCATTATTGCCAAATACCGGCACACTGCCATAATCGTATCTTAACATCAAATGATCTGATTTGAGGACAACTCGAGACATTATGAGAAGGTTAATTTGGAAACTCTGAGAGCTGATTTGGAACGACATTCGGATCCGGAAGGCGGTTGAGCAAAAAATTAAGCAAAACTACCCTATCTGAATGGTGATCTCGTTTTGTCAAGAAAAGAAGCAAAGGATCAATGAAAAAACTCTGCCATTTATTTGAACATGACAAAATGGATGAAAATAGTTGCCAAAATGATAATAATTACCTAAAAAGTTGGCCAAAATGGCTCTAGCATTTACTTGCCGTCCGCCATATTCAGCACTGAAACACAGATGGCCATGCTCACAGATATTATTCTCTGTCAGAACCAATAGATGCTACAAATAGAATGACAAGATATAAATCAGATTGAATGGCTGTCATTTAATAGTGTTAATAATATCTATGTTTCTTCATATTTCTTAACAATAACAATACCGACCATAGCTCCAATATCATTCCAATGCTATTCACAACGGCAACACTATTCCAAAGTGAAGGAAACAAACACTACTAGCTTTGAAAAGTAGGTTATGATGCTCAAAAGATAGTAAAATGTTCACTAATTATCAGTTACCGATCTCTATCCAATGGCCACAGATATAGCAAGTCTCACGCTCTTTAATCTGATTAATCTGATTGGACACTATTCAACAGCATGTGTTTTCTCCTCTAGGTGCGTTTGTTTGTTGTGCCTCTCAGCCTCATCCTTTGTAAGAAACTCCCTTGGACAACGTGAGCAACGAAGAGTGCCTGACTCATACTCGTACACTTCATATGACTATAGGGAACATTGCAAATATTAGTTATTGGATATTTGGGTCTGTCCAGATTTCTCCATATCCAACGTACATCGACAAGAGTATATACATAAAGCTGACTTTTTGTTCTTCCTCCGAATTACAGCCTAATCAGAACTACTCTTCTCAAATAAATGAAGAGGAAGCAAAAGTTTTAGTTGCAACTTTTTATGAATAAAAGTGAGAACTGACAAGAGCTCATAAATGCCCTTGTTCCCATAGGACTTTATAGGTATGCAATATTCCAGGAAAGAGTGAATCCAGAGACTCCGAAACTGCTTTGACACTGCCTGGAAGGTTTATGATTACTGTGGCTCCTCTAACACCTGCAACTCCTCTCGACAGCATAGATAATGGTGTCCTTTTCTGTCCATAAGCCCGGAGCGCTTCAGCCACCCCCGTCATCTCCTTTTCGATAACTCTCCTTGTTACTTCTGGGGTTACATCTCGGGGACCAATACCTGTTCCCCCGCTTGTTATCACAATATCAACTTTTAATTCATCGCAGAATTTCTTGAGCTCGATTTCGATGAGATCTGTTTCGTCGTGTATAACCTTATACTCAACTACTTCAAATCCATTCTTTACCAGCCTATCGATAACAACTTTGCCGGACTTATCCTCACTTTCAGCTCTCGAATCAC
>DATDFS010000110.1:0-2168 GCA_036522495.1 Nitrososphaeraceae archaeon
CCTGCAAATAGTCTTCCTGAGGACAAAATATCTATACCTGTCAAAGCTTTGGCACAAACAACAGGATTTCTTACAACTATGTTTAATATCGAAGTACCAACTTTTATCTTACTAGTAATAGCAGCAACTACTGATAATGTAGTTATTGCATCAAGCCAACTTGTATTCCTAAATACAATATGGTCATTTACACTTAAGGAATCATAACCGAGATATTCTGCTTTTTTTGCAAAAGAAAGTATTTGCTCTCTTGAGTGAGCTGCTTCTCGATTAAATCTTATAAGCGGTAGATGCAGCCCGAAAGTAATAGTTTGCTTCATTAGGCTATATAATAATTAAATATATCTCATAAAAAGATGATGGCCCCCTGATTGCAAATTTCTTGCGTAGTGGTTATCCTCGGTTGCATAGAAAAAGGGATCGATAGCTCTTGACACCTAATATGATATCATCAGGTCTAATGTCTGTATATTCTGATATAATCTGAATTCTTTTATTAGCACCAATTTTGGGATAGGTTCTTAATAACTTCGCAGCAGAATTGAAGAACCCCGAACCGGATAAATCTAAACTCGAATTTTTGGGGACAAATAGAAAAGTTGCTTCCATCAATTGCGACTACATCATAGGTAGTTGCTAAGATTGTTACATTATTCTGACTCACCGAATCAGAACAGAATGTATATCTGTAATTTTTTTATATAAGAAAGAATCACCTAGTATGGATTATATGTGATTTAGCTGCAATATAATGATCAAAGAAGTATTCCTAGATAATGCAACGACCATCATCCTCAATTATATGCCATCTATGTAGAAGCAATCTGGTAATAACAGATCCTTATAGAGGAGAAATTATTTGTGGTAGATGTGGTGTGGTAATAGCTGACAGGATTCAAGAAAGTAATCGACCAGAATGGATGGCTTTCAGTTCAGAAGAAGCAAATAAGAAGAACAGAAACGGATCTCCTACTTCACTAGCCTATCATGATATGGGATTATCAACCGTCATTGACAAAACTGATAGAGATGCCAGTGGACACAGAATAGACGCATCCATGCATACTACAATGAAGAGACTAAGGACATGGGATTTTAGAACAAAGGAACATACTTCTACAGATAGAAATCTTATGTTAGCCTTTAATGAACTTGATATACTGAAGGATAAGCTTGGATTATCCAATACAGCAGTAGAAAAAGCTGCTTATATCTATAGGAAAGCTCAGATAAAAGGATTGGTAAAAGGAAGAACGATATCTGCATTACTGGCTGCTTCTTTATATGCATCTTGTAGGGAAATGAGGATTCCAAGAACATTAAAAGATATGAGTGCAGCTAGTAACGTAAGACGTAAAACCATATCAAGAATGTATAGACTACTAGTCTTTGAACTTGCCCTCAAAGTTCCATTAGCCGATCCATTGAAATGTATTGCCAAAGTTGCAAACAACGCTAACTTAAGCGAAAAAACAAAGCGTCAAGCAATCTGTATTATGAATGACATCACAAAAAAGGAGATTTCAGCTGCTGGAAAAGACCCTATGGGATTTGCAGCTATTATCCTATACTTATCATGCCTTAAGACAGGAGAAAATATTACTCAAATTGATCTTTCGCACGCAGCAGGAGTGACAGAGGTGACTATTAGAAACAGGTATAAAGATCTCAAAAGCCATCTTGAATTAAATTAATTTAATTTTTCAGTAATGCTTAGGATATACCACATAACATTCTTTCTTGTTTGCTACTTCTCTAAGACAGGCAAAGGTAGCTACAAAAAACATAATCTTTGCAACTAATGGCAAGACTAGTGCCAAAATAACGTTTGATCACAGAACGAAGGGAGAGATGACACTCATCGGAAAGAGAAATGATGCTGGAATTTTGTTTGATCATAAGGTGCATGGACTCAGAGCTTGGTGGTTACAGTGTTTATACTATCTAGGGAATCTTCCGACAGTAGAAAGAAATTGTAAGTTATGGTTGATTGGTACATAGATCTCTTCTTCAAACATGATGTAACTAGACACAAGACATTTGCAGAAGAGAGTTCAGTCAAAGATAGTACAGAGATATTCCGATAAATGACTCATCTTCTCATAACACAATTTGATGTATGCTGATAACTCTTGTAAACAAATCTCTAAACTAGGATGTAGCGTTCT
>DATDFS010000111.1:0-3030 GCA_036522495.1 Nitrososphaeraceae archaeon
AGGCGAAGTAACCCATTATGAGGTTTTAAACGCGATGGCAAAGATAGTTAAAGACAGAAAGTTCTCAACCAAAGTAGGAACGATTCTAAAAGATGAAAAGAAGCATCTTGCGTTATGTACTAGATTAGCTAGACAAATGGCATTAAAGTAATCAGAAGGTTGATTTTTCCTTATTTATTTATTTATTTGTTATTGCGTATGCTCTGTATAGCGTATCTATGCTAGCAGTTTGCAGTATGTGAATACGCCAAGCGGCGATTTATGTTGGACAAGTATATATCTCGACTAGCCTATCAATCTGACTTGAGCAGAACAATATTTTAATCGAGATGTAATTCAATCAGTCACTCTTCTTATGCCTTTAATTTAGCTGTGTTTTTCAATTATATGTTCTAGTTGCTTTATAGAGAATAGTTCTTGGACAAAGGCGTCTATCTTAGTAGTTTGTAAAAAAGAGGGATAACTCTACATCATTAATTTCAAAAGCAGTCATTAGTATTACCTTGACTTCTGTTTTGATTTGCTTTACTTTTTTCACAAATTCATAACCATTCATGCCTGGCATTCTTATATTAGAGATAACAATGCTGCAACCCCTAAAGCTGGAATTTAAATATTCTAATGCAGCAAAAGGATCCGTAAAAGCAGATACTCTGTATCCGTATTTTGCAGAGAAAGTGTGATTAATGTGACAATGTCAAATTCATCATCAAGCGCAAGAATGGATTTGTTATTACTGGTGATGTTGTGAGTGAGTATTTGACACTGTCACTCTTTTATCCCACTTCTTTTGCAAATCGAATGAATAATAGTTCTAGATAAAGGTATGACTCCAAACCGTTTTTGACTCCAATATCACCAATAATACTAGGGTAAGAAGATAGACTCTCTAGTAGATTCGTTTTATTATTTTCTGTTCTGATCATAAAAAAGCAGCTCATGTTCTTGTAGATTTAGCAGTATAGATAAAGAGACAGGCACTAATCCTTCTTCTTGATGATAAATCAATGGAAAGGATGAACCGACTAAAAGTTATTGATTATACTATAAAGGCCTCACAAGAAAATGATGCAGAAATGAAGAGATGAGATTATCAATAGAATAGCTAAAAGCGCACCTAATATCAAAATTCTAAATGGCAGCATTTCTCCTTGATGGTAAAAGATTCTTTAGGGCAGAGCTTAAAGCATAACAGGCGCCGGAGCCATCCATCATTCCATTTTATTTATTATTATGGATATAATCTATTAGAGCATGTCAGTAGATGTTAATTGTGTTTTCTGCAAAATTATCAGTGGGAGAATTTCAGCACGGGTTATCGCTCAGAATGAGAGAGCTATTGCGTTTCTGGATGCTTTTCCCTTGTCAGCAGGACATACATTAATTATTCCAAAATCACATTATTCAAAGGTTCAGGATATGGATGAAGTACACTCATTCGACGTCTTTAATCTATTATGGAAAGTATCTGGAGCAATAGAAAAAGCAATAGGAGTTAACGCTTCAACTATAGCTATACACAATGGTAGAGATTCTGGACAGGAAGTGCCGCATGTCCACGTCCATATTATTCCCAGGAATACCGGCGATGGAGCAGGACCAGTTCATTCAATGTTTAGAGAAAGACCACAGCTAAATTCCAAACAATTCGATTTAATATGTGCCAATATTAAAAGAATGATTTGATGTATGCTATTCAGTATCTAGCCGTTCATTGGTTTCTCAGGAGTTTTTACTTTCCATACAATCTTTTCTCAAACAACTTCACTCCTACTCCTCATAAATATAAGAGGAATTCATATCTGTTTCAAATTAATAGAATTTAGGAATTTCATCAACCATCAACCGTTATAAATATCAATTAGTAGATTCTATTTTGAGTATGTCAACTACACTGATAGGTGAACTCATGACTGAAAAGATTGAAACAATTTACACCTTCAGTTCAGCTCAGGAAGCATCAAAGAAAATGAAGGAGTTGAATGTAAGTTCATTACTGGTAATTGATAATAACAATAACAAACCCATAGGCATAATAACAGAACGCGATTTGGTAAGAAAAGTATGTGCCGATGGTACAAGTAGCAATAACATCGTAACAAAAAACATAATGTCTTCTTTTCCATTAGTTACTATTGATTCCAGATCACCAGTCGAAGCGGCAGCTGATGCGATGATACAGAATAAAATAAGGCACTTACTTGTAGTAGAGAATAATGATATAACCAAACCAGTAGGTATTATGACGCCAACTGATTTTGTTGGTTATCTAAAAGCGAATTTGGATATAGATAGAGTGGATGCAAAGATATTAGAATCGCTACAAAGAGGAGAGGAGGAGGAAAATATAGTTGAAGAATTAGAACAACAAGGAAAACTACAAAAGGATTCACCAAAAGGGGGACAAGAATATGAAAATGACGAGCCACGACAGGGCTAAGAGAGGAAGAATAACTAAAGAAAGCTTTTATACAAAATGAAAGAGCATAAAGACATACTTGCTGTTATGATAGAATGAAAATTCGTTAGGAAATTCTGGTAAATCGCCATAATCATAAGTTACAGTGTACAGTGAATATACATAGTACCAATTATTTGCTAAAATATGCAAATCTGGAATGCAACGAGGAAAAATGGCTGTTTAGGCTATCATAATTGGAGGCCACGCAAAAGTTGCTCCAACATCTCCAAATTCCAAAAGAGCATATAAAAGTAGAGAGGTTTACTAAGTATTGAGACAGATGAATAAATGTATGTCCACAACAAATAATTCCTTAAATAAGGGTAGTATGAGTCCGGAATGGACCAGTATGAATCAATCTGACAACTGCAAATATTTGCAATGTAGCTTTCCTGCAGGAGTAGGCAACAGTTTATGGAGACAGACACATATATGAAAGCGGCAAGGATTGTAAAGCCAAATGAATCTTTAGAAGTACAACAACTTGAAACTCCAAAACCCAGAGGTTCACAGGTTCTCATCAGAGTCGAATCATCAGGTGTTTGTCATAGCGATATTCATCTATGGGA
>DATDFS010000112.1:0-2830 GCA_036522495.1 Nitrososphaeraceae archaeon
GCCAAAGTTCATCAGTCTCAGTAGCATGCAACCCACCCACAAGTTGCTCATTATTACCACCTGGCGGCTTTTCATGCAACAACCTTTCTTGCGGAGGCGCATCAGCTTTTGGTGAAGCAGGCGGCAACGGCGCGGCTGGTAATAGTGGTCCTAATGGTGCTGGGGGTAGTGGTGGCAGCGGAGGTAGTGCATCAGTTATCACTATGGCAGGCGGTCTAACATCAAGTGCTGATGCGCCAGGTGGTGCAGGTGGAGCTGGTGGCGCACCAGGCCAAGGACATTAACCTCTCTTTTTTTTCTATTTTATCGAGTTTTACCTTCATTAACTTCTACTATCCAATACGAAATACAAAAAACAATTCCATGGATATGAGAAATAATTGCAGCATCGTGATTATCAGGCTTTCTGTGTATATATGTGCGAGAAGCTATTCAAAAATATATTATGAGATTACTTGCTTAAAGATCTCTGGACATTTTACGAGCAGCTTTTATGCGTTGCTCATTTATGTCAGAAGATGGTTCTGATAATGATGGAGATGATGGTTCAGGTCTTGGTTCTTCTCCTATTTGTCCGCTAGTAGCATCATTTAATGCTTGATCACGCTTTAGCGGGTTTTTCCTCTCTACACTCATCGATCTTACTATATACAATATTGCTAATAATACTAACTCCTTTTTTTGAATGACGTTAAGTCAAATAGACAATCGAGTGGAATGGACGGATTAAGGTCTTCGTTAGATAATGATGATAAATTCCCAAAGAAGGGAGACATTACTAACAAATAACTTGTATACAGAGTCTTTAGATAAACAACCTATAAGAGATAACTATCTTGTAATGCATTTATCCGATGAAGAAAAATATGTTTCTCTCAATAAATAAACTTCCAAACAATCTTCCCGCGGCAGGAAAACCAGATCCTAAAGCTGCTCAGGCTTTACAAGAAGGTCTTGGCGGACAGTTCGGCGAGATGAGAACTATGATGCAATATCTATTTCAGAATATGAACTTTAGAGGAGATGCAAAGCCATATCAGGACTTACTAAGAAGTATAGCAACTGAAGAAATGGGCCATGTAGAGTTGGTAGCCAATACAATTAATATGTTGCTTGAAGGAGCATCGACTCCATCTGAACAACCAGAGGAGTTGCCACTATCAATTGCGTTGGAATCACCAAACATCCATCACTTCTTAGTTGCTGGACAAAGTTCAAGACCAGTCGATGCTGCAGGAAATCCTTGGTCTGCTACTTATGTATATGACAGCGGAAATCTGGTTTTAAATATGATATATAATCTCATGCTCGAAGCAACAGGAAGACTCCAAAAATGTAGACTATATGCAATGAGTAACAATAAAGCATTCAGAGCAACTGTGTCTTATTTGATCGTTAGAGATTTAGTCCACGAAAAAGTATTTGCAAAGGCATTAGAGACTTTGGGTGTTCAATGGAATAAGGCATTGCCAATACCTAGAATAGATACTTCTGGAATGAAGGAAGTTAAAGAATTAGAAAGCAGAAATCTGCATAATCAAATGTGGACATTTACCAATGAAACTTCTGGACTAGCACAGATCTTTAAAGGTTCATCGCCTTTTGATGATGGAGGCAAATTAGAAGTGCTAGAAGGTCAGCCTGAAGGTGCAAACATGCCATTCTTTCCAGATGCCCCACAGGAATATGCTTCGGGTTTGGATACCGAGCTTAGAAAGTTAGCTCAGCAAGTGCACAAAACAACAGGTACTACTACTGGTAAAAGTAAAACATAGTTCAAGTATCATATCCCTTTTTTTCTTGGTACTTTTCGTCTTTTTCTTATAATGATTTTGACAATTTATAATAGTGCATATGTGCTGAGGAAGAACCAATAGAAGGATCCTTTTTATAGAGTATGTAAATACGTAAACCTAACTAATAGATAAAGATAGATAAATTAACACCAAAACTTTATCATTATCAATCATAAGACTCGCTTTCTATCAGAGATATCTCGTTTTAGCTTTTTAGCCCTTATCAACTTGATTATCCTTAGAGTAACTTTAAGGAAGTGGATGATGGCTCATTACGGCTGATTGCAGTAATAGTAGATCTCGATACAATTCTACGTCCTCTTGATATAAACAAAACTCTGCTGGTGCTGCCACAGTTCCAGTCATTGTAGCGATATTTGAAGCTCCAAATGATGAGGCAATAGCATTAGTCTTGTACAGTACTGGAAGCTTTAGGCAATATACGTACTGAAACACTTAGAGCATTTTCCTGTCTGACAAAACACTATGCACTTTTTCTTCAACGGTTTTTCTGATTTTGATAGAATACACTTCATTACTGTTTTCAAAATGTTTTACAAGGTCCTCTTGTTTCACGCTTTGCTGTTGTAAGTGCCTAAGTCGTTCCATTTCTTTTTCGTAGTCTAAACGGGTAGAGTCCCGTGTTTTGCATATCATTTTATCTGATTGTTTAATAGTTCAGAATCTCTAGCAGAACTTACTTTTTGAAATTCCAGGGTAGCTGCTTCTTTTTTGAATCCTTCATATCTTTACTGCTGGCAGATCATTATTAGCAATAGTAAGAAGTCTATTTAAATGTGGTATGCCCATACCTGCGGCCTTAACCGATTTCCATAAATTCACAAAATTTCAGATGTCACCTTTGATTTCTTGATAAATCTGATTCAGATTATGGAGACCCTCCAACTCCCAGTATTCTCTTTGAAACATGATTGCCTCTGATGCCCTTATATTCAACTACCATTGAATCTTTTCAGCAACCAGCCATCCTTATACCTGCGAGATCTGAGTACATTGCCTTGCATTATACCCAG
>DATDFS010000113.1:0-2702 GCA_036522495.1 Nitrososphaeraceae archaeon
CACAAGAAGATAGACGACACTTACCTCTATCTACATACACAGCAATAGGAAAGTTATTGACTTGCGAAGACCTAATAACGAATCCAATCCGAGCCGATATAAAACAAGTAAAATGTGTCCCTGGCACAGCAGCAGCTCTTGATACAAGTAGCATCATCAATGAATCATTATTCTCATCTTCTGGAGGCCTGAATTACACTTCTATAGGTGAATCGTTGACTTGTGGCGATGTGAATGCTACGTCATCTAATGGTCCAGCTATAATGAAGTTGTTGGGTTGTCAGAACATGAATATGAATATGACCTCACCAACCGGCTACCCATACTTACCATAGTACAGAAGAATAAATTAAAAGCATTTATGAGCAACACTAACAACAAAAAGGAATATCGAAGGTTACTGGCTATACTACAAAAGGCTGAAGGTAGAACTTTTGAGGATATAGCAAATGAACACGGAGTAAGTACGAGGTCTGTACAGAGATGGATTGCTGCCTATGTCCAAAGTGGTATAGATGGAGTAAAGATTCTCTCTACCTGGTGCTCTGAAATAATGCCATTTTGAACGAGAATCTTTTGCTTTAGATCATTTCCCATTCTTCTCTTGATATATCTGCTTCCTTGCTTTGAGTTCATAGACCATCTTACCTTCTTTTTCAACGCGTATTCAGGAAGATAATCAGAACCAGAGGTGATTGCAGAATGGCGTATACAGTAGGGATTCCATTTTTTAGTTTTTAAGAGATATTCTAACCTTTGATGCTCCTCGTTATCTGTGATAGAATCAGTTTCAATTAGGCGGATAATTCTTGTACGTAGTTGTTTCATAACTATCCACAATGAATCAGCTGTAATAGGAGAGCCATTGTACAAATTACATATTAGCCTGGCGTTTGGCTCGTTCTTGAAAGGGTGTTCGTTTAACCAATCTCTGACATACGGAAAGGAATATGTCAAAAGGATTAGACCTGTGCCAGTCTTTGCTTCATGAGGAATTTCTCCTTCGCCATACTTCTCTTTCAAACGTATATGCTTGATCTTTGAGAGTGTGATTTCATGATTCCTTGCGTCTAGGTCCCAAAGCAAAGCCAAAGCAGCCTTATTGCGTCTGTATGGCTCATACTTTATTACAATAACAATTTCATCTCGCTCCCATAATTCATTTTCTATGTAAGGGCTAATCCGTTTGGTAATCTTTTTCTTTATTTGTGCAAATGAAGGGGTGACCCAGTCAGTTATCGAAGACACAGGTTCCTGTCCTTCACATTTCTTTTTATAATGGTTGTGAAGCCACGGAACAAAGAATTTAATCCTTCCAAGGTAGTCATTCCAAGTAGTTATCCATCTCTTATCGGGATCCTTATCAGTGCTCGATCTTTGTATCAAGAAATGCGATAATCTGTTCTTTCTTAGTTATTTCATATAAAGTCATATTGTTTCCTAGCCATTTTCCAAAACTAATGACAGTTTTCAAGTTATTCTTTTGATCACTTTCAGATGTACTACCTGCTTTCATAAAGTTATAGAATTCCTTAATGAGAACCGCATTAGTTGGATTCGGGATAGAGGTGTCTATACTGGCAAGAAGAGTGGATAAAGTGATTGGCATTTCTACAGCACCGTCCACAATATTATAGATCTCGTCATGCGTTTGTCAGATATGAGATATCTTACGATAGTTGTATATGAGCCCGAGTAGTTAGCGGGCCCGTCGGGATGCAACTGAAAATTCAATCGTATCCAATTGATTAAAAAGTGATTTGTGGTTGTATGCTGATCATTTTCTGTATCTTCCTAGTCTCTTAAATGCCTTGTTCCTTTGTCCTTGTGTGTTCATTGAACATATCTAGATCCAAACCCAGCTGGTTTGGCAAGACTTTAAAGTGTTTTAAATAATTCACGAAGCTATTTACTCTCAACTTCTAAATTAGTTTCAGGGAAGACTAACTCTATTTTCTTATTATTCTGCGCTTCTTTCTCTTCCATGGCCGTAAAATCACTAACAGTTATTTATGATTCTAATTATCTCAATATTTGATAGTCCATGATATCATGCGCTTTTTGCCCTAATAACCATTAGTTATTTTTATAATATATTGCTGTAGTTATTACGGACAGGATATGGGTAGAGAGTGTGATCAAATCTCAACTAACCAATCGACATATCCAGCGATTCATCGCCGGCATTATGTACTAATATTTGACATCGCTGGTTACTACCATTCTGATCAACACAGACTTGGTACTGATCTCCTATCCGTATCACATTTCCGTTAACAGCAAATAAGGCAAAGTGGTTTCCAGTATATGAAAGAGTTGATGTGTAGGAAAAGCCTGAACCTGAAGGTCCTTATAGGTCTATAGTGACTGGAGCACTTTGTGGACTCAAACCTTTGATGTTCACTTTTAGCGACCAGTCTGCCCCTGAGAAATGTTTCATAGGATCATCTGCTGCCCTTATCTGTAGTTGTTGTTCTCGGGCATATACGACGTTGCTTTCATGGGACAATAGCGTTCTGTAGAGTAGTGGTGTGAGAGCTGCTAATGCTCCAACGAGCGCGACCAGGACTGATAATCCCAGTATTTTATTGGTCATAGAACGCTATGGTATAATTAGTATATGTGTATAAAATTGGGCACAAAAGTAAAATCAAAAAATACAAGCAGAAAACTTACAATCGAAAGCCTGTGCCGCTCAATGT
>DATDFS010000114.1:0-4685 GCA_036522495.1 Nitrososphaeraceae archaeon
GATCGCGACCAAACTCAAGATCTCATTATTTTCTAGTCATATGCTGCAACTAGATCCCTTACCGCCCAGATCTTCAAATAGTAAAATTATTCATATTAGCAGTGACTATGACTGCAACAGCAACTCAACCATCTGGATGAATCCTAAATTGGGGCGATCATAAAGTCAAGGCCGCGCTATGGATTGGTCATACTATAGCATTTGTTACTTGGGACGGTCCCAAGCAAGATTTTGTCAAGAAGCTAGCTACTCCAGGGATCTCAGAATAATAGATTTTGGATTATCATTTATAATCCTATTATGAATTCAAGAATGCCTTGCGAGCTTTTCTTGATTTCTTCTCTCAAATGCTTTATTGCATAACTAAATAAATCGCAAAATATTGAGTATTTCAATACAGCTTATCGTTATCATACTTGATTTATCAATATGAGGGCATAATATTTCTGCTGTTATTGACTGATAACAGAGTTATGCAACAAAGCATCTCTCAAATGAAGATACTTTATAGTAGTATGGTACGTTATGGTAGTATTCCCTTTTCCAGTATTGAATACTGCAATAATATGGAAGAAGGTTCTTAGTGCTGTTCTTCCATTTCATGCCCCACCCCATTATTGGCAGCACTAGGTGGGGATTTCAAAAGACAACTCTTACAAACTTTCATAATCTGTTACAGAAAAGCTTATGGAAGATTCTTGATAATCTTCATTCCTTCTTCAGCGCTAAATGCTTTCAATGTTTTGGTTCTCACATTTCCAGCTGACCCAACTTTGAGCATCATAGACATTACTGCTTCATCATTTGGAGCCTCTATAATTATTACTACATCATATTCTCCGAAAGTATAATAACCCCCTATTAATTTTCCACCAGCTTTTTCAACCGATGCTTTAAAGGAACTGTAACGATCTGAGGATTCTCTGATCTTGCTAATCCCTTGCTCCGTCCAATTTATCAGTAAGATATAGTGTGACAAATGCAGCAAATAGATAGAAGACAAGGTACTATTTATATTCGATGCATTACTGGGACTTTATATAGAATATATATATATATCATATATAATCATAAGTCAATCATAGAAGCTATGAAAAACAGGTTTTCCAGATAGATCTATTTTCTCTTCCTATTCTATAGACTCAGTCTCTAAGTCCATTGTTCAACGGTTAAGATAGCATGAACGTAAAATCTGCCAATGACATTCGGTTGATTGTATAATTACAACCGTTGTTGTAGCTCTATGCTACCAAGAATGATAATTATAACCAGTGTTATTTTCATCAACCGACTCATTATGATCTAAAATTTTCGAAATACACTTTGTGTTATCAACAGTATAAGCGAAAAATAATCATGCAATTCGAGAATAGCATGATTTGGGAGCATTTGAGACCCTGCAAAATATAATCGCCTTTTGAGGTATGGCTCTGGATTAGACAAAAATACTCACGACTCCAAAAGTAGAAAAACTGCTTAAAGGTCGCATCAATAAAGCCATCATTGCAGTGAACTTTTATAATCTTGGAAAAAAGTCTGCTTTATATTTTCAGTCAGATCTCCAAGTTCTCTGAGGTCGTTTAGTTCATTTCTTTTCTTTACTATTATGCCTAGCGAAGCTAACTCGTTTCGCCACCACCCGTATCTCTCAGGATATTCGCTTTTATGAGACATAATTGCAACTATATTACGATAACAACCGTTATGTATAATGATCGGTAATCTCTGATTGATAAATATTTCATGTTAAATGTTATATAAGAATTCGATATTTTTCTCTATCTTTCATCTGACTAGATATCAAACCATGATAGGTAAAGATTTGCTCTTACCTATAATATTAGATTATTGATGAATCTCAGAAATTTACTTCATAGAATAGCTACCAAAATTACGACACCTAAAGAAAAACAGCAACAGCAAGCTTCAAAAATGAGCCAATTTGCCGAAGGATTTAAAATTCCTGATGATGACAGAAAGAAAAACAAGGAGACAATACACTAATCGATATTAGGATATTTGAGATAATCTAACCTGTAGCTAAGTCATGAAGGCCAATAAAAGAGGTCCTACTGGCGCTACGCATAAGTTGACCGAGTCATATGTTTAACTATATGGCTAAATCTGTTTTACTCATTATTTTAAAAAACCGATGGAAGGTAGAAGTTGATGAATGGTCATGCAAGAGACTTGAAACTTTTGCTAGTATTATCTCTATCCATAACAATTGTTTGTGTAACCAACATATCATCATCGTTTCCTTTCCCTTCTCCTCTTTCTCACTTTGCGTTTGCAAAAGAACAAACAGGTAACCCATTGGTCTATCATCTGAGCAGTGATGAGCCTTGGCGAGCAACTGTAGCTATTTCTGATGCAACTACGATGCTAAAAGCAGGACATAACGTAACTCTACTCCTTAGTATACAAGGAGTACAAATAGGAGTTAAACATCCTCATAGTTACTTGGGACTTGATATGTTAACTCGGAATGTTACAAACTTTATGGCTGATGGTGGAAAAGTCATTATATGTGAAGTATGCCTGAAGATAGCCGGATATAACAACAGCGACATTATAGACAATGCCATCATAGGTAAACCACAGATACTATCTAATTTACTTAGCAAAGCAACAGTAATAGACTACTAATAACTAGCTTTGACATTTTTGAGGTTGTTTTCCATAACCAAACCCGAAAAAGTTATCGAGTTTAAAAACTGTCCTGGTCCCAAATAATAAGTTTGAGTCTCCTCAATCTTTGCTAGTGCAGTAGCATAACCTGAAGTAAAACAAGATCCAGAATTATCTTCAACGAAATGAAACGAAGATGATAAAAAGAATTAGAAGAAGAACCTGACTATGACGAAGATCAGCTAGAACAAAAACAAACTTGTTCTTTCAATCTGCTTTAGCATCTTGCATCATTTGATATCTGTAGATATACTATCGCCATCTCATTCATTTTATCTATTTTTTCAGTCAAGTCATTTAGTACTTTTACTTCCAAATCCATTGATAGACTTTCTGTCTATGTCTTTGAGAACTAGCCTAATTTATTCATCCACCTCCTCTTCAAGCACAGACAGCACATTGCCAGCAGGATCTTTAAACCACGCGATCTTCGGACCCTCGCTGCTGAGACAAATACCCTTCTCATCTGTCTTGATGTTGCCTTCGTTGTAGATCTCAAAACGCACTCCACGGTTGGTAAGATCGTCTATAGCCTGCTCAAGGTTGTCTACAGGGAAATTAAGGATGGTGAAAGTAGCTGGAGTATGATTGGGCTTAGGGTATATCAAGGTATTCCTCCGGCCTTCTATATGAATCTCTAACAACACTCCGCCGTATGTGTCCGAAACTTCCAGCCCAAGCGTCTGGCCGTAGAACCTCTTCGCTTTTTGCAAGTCATCTACCGAAAAACTGGAAAATGCTTTCGTATCTTTGAACAATGATTCGGTCGCTTCCACTTATATTCACTTAGCGCTCTCATTGGATTCCCAAAGGCCAAAACTGTTATTCTCTGTGTCGTGGCAGACTGCAAAGTATCCCATCCCCGGTACTGCCATTTTAGAAACGACGACTTTACCACCGAGTTTCTCTACTTCAGACGAATATTCATCTATTGATTTTACATCTATAAAATTAATAATCTGTTGTTGCGGATTTTGCCTCTTCATCATTCCTCCACCTACAGATGCCTTATTTCCTTTGTCGTCTGTTGTAGTTACCGTCCAGTATTGCATGTCCCCAGCGTCAGTACCAGGCCATTTTTCTATTTTCCATCCAAATAGATCGGCATAGAATTTCCTAGATCTTTCAATATCGTCTGCAGGTATTTCAAAATGAACCAATGTTGGCATACTGTTCTAATAAGGTAGGTACTTTAAAAGGAACAAAAGTATCAGTTTGTATACATCATTGTCAAATGCTGCCTGTTTTTGTTAAACAACAACATGCGGTTCAGCATATGTTTAATAGTGTCGTTGTCATAACTCGCTTGTCAGGTTGGATATACAAGTAAGGCGCATACGAGTTCGTCTTATAGCTGATACTCCTCTTTTTTAAAATTATAAAAAAGTTAATCTGCTCAAATTCCTTCATGAAATTAAAAGGTTATTCATGAAATCAAAAAGTTACGGAATTCGAAGTCTTAAAGATATCCTACGCAATTAAATGAACTTTTAATTCATTCACATCAAAAATCTAGACTATAGAAAATTAACTCCATTTCGCCAGGTCCTCGCTCGTGCTGTTAAATTGATAATTAATACACTAATATCTTAGCTTTTGTTAAAAACAAGGAGCACTATTCGGCGTATCTTCAAGGCGGCAGAAGAAAAATATCATGCCCTGATTCTGCCTGAATAGCTGTACAACAGACAGAAGAAAGTACCACGATTATTTATTATTTTCAAGTGCCTCGTAAAAATGTAAGCTTACCTTCTCTTTCATATCTCCACAGTAAGCAATAAAATGAGTGTTCTTTCAAGACCAAATTAATCTAAGACGGATGCTATCATCAAGGTTTACTCATTATCCTCATCATGATGGTGATGAAATTTATAAACAACATCTTGTTCTGGGTGATCATTAAAGACACTTTGATCAAATAAGACTCTCCCATTTCCAGGATCCACTATGACTTTGTGAGAATTACTATTACCATCCATAACCCGTATCGTGTA
>DATDFS010000115.1:0-6244 GCA_036522495.1 Nitrososphaeraceae archaeon
ATCATCCCTTTTCTTCATAAAATCATAAGATCTTGTATTAGAAGAAGAAAAGTCTGTCATTTACTTTCTACGGTAGAGTAACACCAAACAACTTCTTTAGCTTTGAAATATGGCTTGGATTTATATTTGCTCTAGGTACTCTTTGTCTAACCAATTCCCATGCATCATAAAAATCCATGTCAAAATACTTGACTAGAACACCAAGAGCAATAGCATTACTGCGAGATATTCCAGCTGCACAGCATATAACAACCCTGCCCTGTTTCTCTATTAATTCCCATGCAAGATCAATCTTTTTTTCGTAGTCTTCTAGAGAGTTAGAATCGTCGTCATCCAGATCCCGTACATCAGATACAGGCCATACGATGTTTGCTATTCCTTCAGTCTCATGATCAACATCATTTAATTCATAAATGGTAAATTCATGTATACCTTCTGTGGCTAGCTTATTTTCGACTATCTTGAACATATAAGATCATATATTTTATAGTTGTATTCGATATTGTAGCGTATTCAATAAGACTCGATAGTTAGATCCTTGAGCTCACGTCTAGTACTTTTGCTGCCTTTCCTTCCATCTATTATGTCTAACGATCTTATTAATTGATCACTGCTGTTATTCGATCCAGCATTTTGTCTCTCTTCGACCGACCCTCTGAGTTGTTTGAGACAGAGTCTAGGAAACTGAATGTAGTATGTTGTATAGGTTAGATCATGTAATGGCTTTATAAGAAAGCGCACCACTGAGAGCAAATCCCGAATACTCTTGTAAGGCGTCTTTAAACAAGTTTTTTTGTATGGATGATGAGGACAACTGTGGGAATATTGAGACACACATCTTGCAATAACTCGATAAGATTTTGTATCTGTTCTAATTTGCGTTTCTTGTTGTTGTCGTTGTTCTTGTCTAATTTGCCTTAACGTAGAGTATAATTCTCCAAGTAGCGGATGATTTCCATCTTTTGCTACATCACGAGGTACACGAGTAGGTATGCGAATCCTTTCTTTCTTAGCGTCTTTGTTGTTTTGTTTTGCTTGATAATCAAAACTTTGCAAAAGTTCGTCAAATGACAAGGTCTCCGTAACTGTTTTGTCATCATCAGCAAAACCTGAAATAGATTTGTCGATTATTTCTAGTATGTGATATATTTTCTCTAGTGAATTACGATGTTTATTATTATAGGCTTTAGAAAGTAGCTGATTTTCTACCTTTTGCAATAAATCTAAAACATCCATCTTTTACAAATCCGTCCAATATCCTTGACAGCGTTTACATTTTGGGATTCTAAAAGTCTTTACATCGTATAAACATCTATCTGGAGGACACTCAATTAAACATCCACACTGGGCACATTGATGACATTCTGCACATGTATGTAAGTTCTTTTCTTTCTCTCTATCGTCATCAGTCATCTGTCTAAATAGCAGAGAGTAAAAATCCTTCTTTAAGAGAAACTTGAGAAGAATCGTATTGAATTTAATTGGTTTTTCAACAAATGGCGTATGGCCGCAATGATTAATTTTCTCAATACCATGATCCGGGATTTCATTATATTCTTGTAAGTATTCATCATATGGTGGCGTCATTTCATCGTTTTCTCCCCATATTATCAATGTTGGAGATGTGATTTTGAATAATCTTCCTGTGAAAGCCTTTGCGTTTCTAATTCCTAGCAATGTAGATATAAATGCAAACTTTGCATGTGCAAGGCTCATTCTTCTTTTAAAATCTATAATAGTATCTTGTGTAACGGTATTTGGGTTAAAAGCCATGTTCTTAAATGCTTCATAGATATCCTCATACTTCTGTGTAAACGCTGCTGTGACATATTGATAAGATATGCTAGATGTAGGCCGTCTTGGTCCTGCGGGCGCAGTTAAAATTAAATTCTCTACATTATCACGGAATCTAATTGCAAATTCTGTGGCTAGATGTCCTCCAAATGAGTGCCCACCTATAATTGGTCTATCAATATGCAGTTTTTGTAAAAATGCTTCTAAAAAACTAGTAAAAAAGTCCATGTCATATTCAACAGTAGCAGGCTTGTCGCTATCGCCAAAACCAATAATATCTGGTATTATTATCCTAAAGTACCTAGATAGTATCTGAGCTACTTTTAGCCATCTTTCACATGAAGCTCCAATTCCATGTAATAGGACCAATATTGGATATGTGTTAGAAAATCGTTTAATCCGGCAGCTATAGTCAAGGTACTTTATTTTATATCCATCTATGATTACGAATTTTTGAGGAAGAACGTTGTTGCTGTTATTCGAATTCATAAATGCACCCCAATATTTGGATAAGTAAGTTCATGACATGAAGATCTATGCAAATAATAATTTGCATAAACACAACCTATTTTTGCAGTTGCGCCTCTCACAAAGGGCTAAACACACAAGTTATATTTATAGATGATAAACCATTTGGTTAATGTTTTGACTAGTATGTTAAATGAATTTTTATCCAGCCTTAGTTTGTAGTTAATGATGGTAAGATATAACTCTCAGTTAGAGTTGGAAGTCGCACTAAATGATTCTTACGGAAAATCGTTTTCAGAAATAGCAAGCTGGTTAGAAAAAATCTATCTGGCAGACTGGAGTTGAACGATTATGGCGAATTTTGCACTAACACATGGAATGAAAAATAATGATTTGCTTGTAGAAATAAAGGAAAGGTTAGCGGTGAGTCAAGGCAGCAAGTACAGCGATATTTGTATAATGGACCTCCACGGATGGATATAATGCAGTAGAATCTAGTATATTTGAACATCAGGTTGACTACAAGGGGAAGTACTCCATGTACTAATGCTGCAAATCACGTCAAAAACTGGGAGTATTATTGGCTATCCAAGAAATGTATAACTCATGGGTAATAGCAGTTGACAGGGAAAACAACTATGCAACCATACAGCACAACAGATATCAGACAAGTGTTTGTGAGGTGTGCCTTTTGGCACCCATTTTCATTGTCATGCTTAACTCCTGACGAAATTGATTATGTCCCAAACTATTTTCTCCGGGATAAACAACGATGACGAGTTGTACTTTCTGCATGCTCTGTTTCGTGTGCCTGAAGAATTGATAACTAGAGCAAGGGTCATGGCGATGTGAAGTCAACGGTCAAGTGGTGCAACCAAGAAGGCTTGGGATTTGAAGGACGCATCCAAGGTGATGTGATTTTTGCTGAGGTTGAACTGAGAGTATCTAAAATGACAGTTCAAAGATTTCATTGACGAAGTAATATATGATTTCACGGTAGGAAAAAAATAAGATGTGTTTTAGGGTGAATTTGAAGATACACTCGAAGGAAAAATTTAAGACAGGTGATTGGCGGCATGATTTGAAAAATTTGATGGACCACATGAAAACTATTTTCCGCAGCAGCATATAATCATCGGTAACAGCCATGAACCATACACCGATGGTCATATAACAAGAATATTAATCGACCTGGCTTCTGAAGGGGATACATGGTCATTAATCGACTTGTCTAACACATTTGTGGTCATTGGTTCAGAACTTGTCATATGTCATGCTGAGCATCCGACTGTCAAAAAACAAATACTACCAGACAAGGCGTGCTAGTGTCTATACAGCGAGGGTCTCCCAATAAGAGAATAGATGATTGATTGGATTATGTGGTAGTATGTGCGGGATATATCCCATGTCTTCAATGTGACGACAACATTCTTGAGCATCATCTCTTAGACAAGGAGGAGGATAAAAATGTAGTTGTAAATCATGTAATTATCAGATCAGTTCATTTCTGATTTTTATCGAAAACACAAGTTAGCTGCTTAATATAACCTACATAACTCATGTCGTCATATGTTAAATAATTACAAGAATTTGACGCTCGATAATTTTGATTATTCATTATCATCCCTCCTTGCAATTGCTTTTTATATATCGCTGACAATATTCTTTATCTGGTGTTAGGACACTCAAATGCAAGCCAAATCCTCGTCATCAAAGTATATTTTGGCATACGATGCAGATTGTGGCCCATGTACCAGGTTCATGCATGTAGTTGATCTCCTCGACAAACGTGAGAAAATAGATTTTATCCCACTAACTATAGCTGATCAACAAGGCCTGCTTGATAGGATTTCTGCTCCTCTACGTTACAAGTCATTTCATCTTATTTTCACAAATGGAGAAACAAAGAGCGGATCAGAGGCCCTTCTTGAATTGATAACTATACTACCTGGAGGGATGATAATATCTCCAATAATTAATTACTTTCCGGGAGGAAAACAGATAGTGAGATTTATTTATAATAGATTTTCAAGACTACATGATATGGATTCATGTCACATTAATAATAGTGACAACAACAATAACGAATATCATACACAGTAATATCCTCCTAATTCAGTATGCTATTTATTATACACAATTTATCGTTTCACTCATATTACAAAGCAACTATGCCAAGTTATTAACTAACAATAAAAACATTAAAAAATATATGCGCATAGAGAGAGACATACGAACGTAGTTTTTTCTTGTATTTATCTGATGCCTCCAAATCAAAATTTTCTAACCATTATAACAAATTATCAGTAGGAAAAGCAGACCAATATACTCAAGACAATTTTTATCATCATGACAAATTTTTCCACAATTTTATTATTCCATTCAATACTCCACGTGCGCATATAATTTATAACAAGAGGTATGTAAATTACAAGATAAAGTAGTAGACTAATAAGAAAAGGAAGAAAGAGACTGGTGAAAGTACGATTGACGAGTCTGGTAGTAACAATCTACCTACTTTGATAAGTCTCTTATCAAGCAGGTAGTCAATGACCTAGTATGGTATTCATTACCGACTTAGTAAGATATTACTACTTATTTTAAACAACTCCTTCCCATTTATAGAGAGAATGATGCAAAAGGATGTTTTTTAATCACTTATCAAATCTAGTGCTCAAAGAAGTTAGACGCTCAAGATATAAAATAAATCCACTCATACTGAATAGACGGTCCCAAGATCAATGACAGATGAGGAATTAAAGGATGAAGAATTAATGAGTCTCTTTGAGGCCACGAGATGGGCTCCGTCATCTGGTAATGGGCAACCTTGGCGATTTATTTATGTAAAAAGAAATACAGAAGATTGGACTAGTCTTTTTGACTTACTTGTTGACTTTAACAAAAGCTGGGCTAAAGATGCTGCTATATTGATTGTGGTAGTTTCAAAAAAGGAATTCGAATACAATGGAAAGTCATTCCATCAGTAACACATCAATTTGATACTGGGGCTGCATGGGAGAATCTCGCATTAGAAGCAACATCAAGAGATTTAGTCGCTCATGGGATTGCACGATTTGATTATGACAAAGCAAGAAAGGATCTAGATATTCCGGCTGGATCTGTTGTAGTATCAATGATTGCAATAGGAAAAAGAGGTCCAAAAGAGAATCTTCTTCTGGGGCTTCATGAAAGAGAAATTCGAAGCGACAGAAAACCATTAGAAGAAATTGTAATGGAAGGGCACTTTAAGCAAGACAGAAATTAGAAAACTCATGAAACCAATTTTCTATTATATACGGTCTATTCGTCTTCTATAGTATACATACAAGAGGTCAAATACACAAGGAAGGCTCTGATGCAGAGCGAGATAATAAAAATTTCTCGTTTGCAATTTCTGAGATGACTAGGAGCCGATGCTGTTGGCTATTTCGCATATCGTGTTGGATTTATTAATAGGTTATTGGATATACTCCAAAAACCAGTGACTCTAGAGTCTCTGATAGGGGACTATAGTACAGAAAACTGGAATGTAAATCTTTAATGGTTAACTACGATACTGTTGTTTACATTCTCGTAATTATTGTTATTAATTATGAAATTAGTTCTGCTCTTATCTTTTTTTCTAAATCTTCTATTGCAAGTGGCTTTATAATAAATCTATACAAAATTGTGAGTGGTAGGACTGGTAATTTTTGTTATTGTTGTTGGCAATAGCGGCAGCATGAAGTAAAAAGTGGCTCCTCCTGCCTCTGCTGTATCAGAATTATTATTCTCAGCCCATATTCTTCCATCATGTGCTTCAATAATGCTTTTTGATATAAACAATCCTAGTCCAGTACCCCCTGCTTCTGATTTTGTAGCAAATTTTGTAAATAACCTTGGCATTATAGCAGGATCTATACCTGTTCCATCATCTTTGATACTAACAAAGACTTTCTTATCATTATCATTACTATTTTGCATTGTAGTAGCAATAGATATC
>DATDFS010000116.1:0-14274 GCA_036522495.1 Nitrososphaeraceae archaeon
CCCGTGTCGTTACCAGCAGCATCACCAGAGTTCATGGTCTTAGAGGAATGTTGGAATATATCAAACAAGGATCTTCTTGTCTCCAAACATTATCAATCATTCATACAGTTTAGGAATAAAATAAAATAACCGAATATTTCAGAACAGACATTTCAACCTGAATATGACAAATTATCTGGTTAGAAATAAGAGTTAGAAAACTTATGCTAACTAGTATAACTCTCCCATTACCAAGTCTTTCATTCAATTCTTTCAATGACTAAATATACTCAAGTTGTCATATTCTGACTATAAAATAAAGCCTATGGTAAAATATGCATTTGGAAGTAAACAAAGAAGGAGGAAAACTGTGTTTTAGATATAAAAAAGCACGGTAAGAAAATAGCTGCATTGTTTTTACTGTTAATTTTTGTTTGGCCGATGATAGTTAATGATGGCTTTCTTGCATATGCGAATAATAATTCTGGAGGAATGAAAGACAATAATGTCTCCCTTTTGTTTTTCTCTTCTCGACCTAAATCAGCAACTGAGCAGCTATCGTCTTCAATATCACCGTCAAATTCACAATCAATACTACAATCTGTATCTCCATCCCAATCTCAATCAACAATACAACCATCTTCACAATCTTCATTGACTGATTCATCCTATGCCCGGTTGTCACCGTTATCGTTTAGTCGATTACCAGCACCATCATCATTGCAGCAATCATCTTCATTTAGACTGTCTCCATGGTTTCCATTAGTACCAGCATCCATCATCTAACTCACCATATATTTCTAATTTTGGAAGCAGCAAATTCAACAAGTCATCTTCTACCATTTGCTTAAGTATATACTACCAACAGATGATGTGTAAATAAAGCTATGAAATGTATATTTTCTTATCAAGCTAATCATATATTTTACCAAGGCTTTATAACATCTAGTCTAAAGTGCATTTTATTGGATATCATCCAGGAAGACAATGAACTGCTCATATTGAAGATTGAGTCAACTAATGAACAACTCTGCTTTCGAAGAACAATATTACTTTCCTGCGGGTCTAGGATGCTGCTGATTTATTGCCATCTGATAACATACCTGCTGACCGTCAGATACTGCTTCAGGACAGTACCATAGTTTCCAATAATTTTTAATACGATGATCATGAATGTAAAAAGATCGATATGGTAATGAGGGCTCCTTTTATTCTCGTAATAGCAGTAATAAGTGTTGTAGGAACCATCATATATCTTGCTAATACACAGGCTGATAGCAATAACACAGATCGCAGAGCAGTACTGCCAGATACACAAACGCAGACATTTCATTTTGCTCATTCAGTATCGTCTTCAGATGCTCGGTTGGAATCTTTTCCAATAAGGAATGTAGAACACTTTAACTCAATAGATAGAGCAGGAGACGCAGAAACTCAGCCTACTTCTCTTAAAGTCAGCTCAGATATTATGACTCTAGATGGAAATTGTGAACATTGTGAACTTATTACATATACACCAGGACCGCAGGGTTGGGCTGGTATTGCTTTTAAGTCAAATAGGTTACTCGACCTTTCTGAAGCTGGCAGAATAATTTTTTTCGCTAAGGGAAATACAGGAGGAGAGAATGTGGCATTCGTAGGTGTTGGTAAGAATCTCAGTGCTACTAGTAGGCCAGTATCAAACTTCTCTTTAACACCCACCCATACCTTTAAAAATCTACGGTTTGCAGTTATCAGTAAAAATATTACTTTAACTAGCGAGTGGAAAAGATATGAATTAAGTGTTGATGGCAGGGACATGGCAAGCATCAGCCATCCATTTGGATTCATAGTAATAAAGGGAAAAAACCAGTCAATATCGTCGATGCAGAGATTATCATCGGATAAATCATCACAACAAGTTGAAAATCTAAAAGGTGCTATATCAGCTGATAATACTCCTAACCGTGTAATATTCTTTTTAAAGGGTGTTACAATTGATCCATATCCTGCACTAATAAACCCACTCCCTACAATTAAATAATGCTTCAATGATATTATATCTATTTATTCTGACTGTTGTAACCTCAAGTTCTGTATTGTGGAATCTGACTTAATATTGAAATGAGGATGATATTTTTATTCACATAAGCGAATAGTGTCCTTGACTTATTAATATGATAAGGATTGGCGAACTGAATAACCTTCTTCGGATCTTTACTGCGTTAAGAAATAGCTGGTCAGCTTTGGGAAATTACCCAATGTCCGAGTATAGGTTTGCCGGATTGTTCAAATCTGTATCCTTGCATCGCCAGGGAGAGTTTTATTGCTTTATAAAAGTAAGCTATTGCTTCTGCACATCTTCTTAAAGAATAAATATCTTTACTTTTTCTTATTTAATGAACCGGCTAGATCTCATCAGAATGTCGCCAAAGCACGGCGTGTATTAAATCATCAAAAATTTGTTATTCCATAGAATCCTAATTTAGATCATGAATCCTATGATTAGGAGTACTTATAATATGCATTACATCTAATCATCAATTTTGTGGTTTGTGTTGTGATATCATTAATACCAGTTACAAGTAAAGTTGGATTATAGTTACTTATCTCTGAAGGCCATTACACATACTATCCAAATTATTCTGGATATTATCTGCTGTTCAATGTCTACTTTGAGGAAGCCTGATAAGACCTTGTTATTTTCAGGTCAAAAAATGGCTGCAATTACCCAAGACTACCCAGCAACGATGGAAAATACGCATAGCAATTATCAGCAATAATTGACAACCTCTCATCTGAAGATAAGGTCTTAATTCACCATCAATAACATAACTAATATCACTACTACTAACACAACCAAAACAAATAAGATGGTGAGCATGATAGTATAGTCAGGGTACATAAAATGTTCACAGATCTCATAATAAGAAATAGCTTAAGTTAACCGAGCCGGACTGGAAGAGTACTCTTTACATACTTTGGAATATGTGTCATGAGGCATTCAGTATTGTTTCAGTCATCAACTGAATTGTATCACAAATTAAATGCGGGCGAAACGATGCGTGGCGATGTCTGCCACCCACTACAGAGATGAAACCTATAGTTTTAGACTCATAAATTGTATGACCATAAATATTGCGCTGTTTCACCTTAATTAGTATATATTCGTCTGAATGCTGTATTTCAGAGATTGTAATAGATTTCATCCTATCATTGCATATATTTGAAATATTCCTTGAAAAATAATTTATACAAAGGATCTTAATGGCTCATTATGAGTATTCTAGCCATTAGTGTCCATCCTAACGACATAGAAGTAGGTTGTGGTATAGATTTAGAAAAACAAGTAGGTGGACTATATGGGTTGGAATATTGAATCGCTTCTGTCCGACCTTAGAGTTGAATATCAGACGAATGGACCAACACAAAGTAAGATAATATCTGGAGTGGCTTCTATTAAAGAAGCCACAGAAGACGAACTTTCTTTCTGTTATCATGAAGGAGAAAAAGGAGCTTCGCTTATCTCACAATCGAAGGCAGGTGTTATCCTTTGCAAAAAGGCCTTGGAAGGACTGATCCAGCAGAGACCTGGATCTCAGATTTTCTACCTAGATAACCCTAGGTTAGTTTTCGTTCAGATTATGAAGCAAATTTATAATAAGAAACGAAATGTTGGCATCTCTTCTAACGCAGTAATTTCTAAAGGTGCTAAAATTGGTTTTGATTGTTATATAGGTGACTATAGTGTAATAGGCGAGAACTGTAAAATTGGTAATAATACAATAATCTCTGAGAGGGTAAGCCTTGTACAAAATTGCTCTATTGGCGATGGTTGTATTATACAGCCGGGAGTAACTATTGGAGCCGATGGTTTTGCCTTTGAGAGATATCAAAATGGAGAACTTGAAAGATTTCCACATATTAAAGGAGTCAAGATAGGAAACTACGTAGAAATATGTGCCAACAGTTCTATTGCACGAGGTTCTTTATCTGATACTATGATTGGTGATGGTACCAAGATTGATGCTTTAGTTCATATAGCCCACAATGTTGTTACAGGCAAAAACTGTGAACTAACGGCGGGTACAATTATTGGAGGTAGTACAACCCTTGGTGACATGTGCTGGACAGGACTTAATTCAACTTTGAAAGACAATATTAAAGTTGGAAATAATGCTCTAATTGCTGCTGGAGCCGCAGTAATACATGATGTTCAGGATGAAGACATAGTAGCTGGCGTACCTGCAAAATCAATAAAAGATAAGGTAACTTCCGATCTATTGTTTCTAATGTCAGGACAAAAATCAAAGTGAAAATCTTCTTCTGAATGAATAAAGTCTTCAGCTGTAAATAATTTTATTATTAATTAGTGAATATTTTCTAAACTGATTATCATATTACACAGGACTGTTTCATAATATAAAGATGGATAAACATCGAGTGTTTCTATCTAACACTATGCTTTAGAAGCACAGTCGAGGAGGACTATGCTTAGCCCTATATCCTTACTCCTTATAATCATCAAGTAACCAATAGAGGCTCCAAATTTGGCGAACAAGTATTTAGCTGTCGAATCGAGTTTTATATCAATAGAGTACAAAAGATTTAGTGAATTATACTATTGAATATAGGCCTTCATATACACATCAATGACAATCTAAGCATTACTAAACTTTTATGAGTAGCTGCTGATATGATGCTTCTTGCCTATCCATCGCTTGTTCAGTAGTGCAGTAGCCGGGTTTTATTAAATATCTGGGCAGATTAATATAGTGCTGCACATTGTTGATCGATATGAACACTCAATTTTATTATATTCACCAGCTTAATAGTTTAGTTCAGTATTTTGCAGTTGCGTTTTAAGTAGTTTAAAAGTCCTTTTGAAAGATGAGCTTTAAGACTTTAAATTACTCAACACGTGTTATCGACGAAACTAATTCATTGAGGAAGATCTATTGGCTTTAAATTCTAAGCAACCATTGTATGATCTGTCTACTATGGAATAGATTAGAGCCAATTGAGCCGTGAAACTTTCGGCTACAGCTACTTCAGCTCCATACTCGATACAGAAAATGAATCGCTGATTCTGGCTAATGTATTGCTAAACTAATCTTATGCGATTGCTGCTTTTACTTTATCAAGAAACTCTTTTTGAGTTACTGGCTTTCTAATAATGTTATTGAAGTGTAAATCTGGAAATATACTCACCATCTCTTGTACTGAATCAAGAGCTGATACAAATATCACCTTAATAGAATCATCTATACTCTTCATCTTCTGATATAATTGCAATCCATTAAGACCAGGCATCCTTATGTCAGTAATCACTAAATCATAGTAAGGATGGTTTAATTTAACAAACCGCTTTAATGCTTCATTTGAATCTAAAAATGCATCTACATTATAGCCTTCAACAGATGATAGGAATGCTTTGTAAGTTAAGATTGTGTCTGGCTTATCTTCTATAAGCATAATGTTAAAAGATTTTTCTTGCTGTTGATAATCGGTGACTAATGAGTTTCGTATTAACGTATTGTTCATTGCAGAATTAGGATATTTTTTTGTAATGATTTCTTTGATAGTGTGATCGTCCAATACGCTTTCTAGAAATCGTTGACGTTCTTCCTCGGGTTCATCATCAAATGAATCAATAGCCTTAAGTTTCCAGTAGTTGCTGAGGGCATCTTGAGCTATTATTTGTAAATAGTAGAAAACTTTACCTAATGAAGTGAGACAATACTTTCCTTTGTTTCTTCTTACCAAACCAGCTTTTAACATGTTGGGCATTCTCGAATAGTATTGTTTATGAGAAAGTTGTGTATTTCTTAGAAGGCTATCACTACTACAACATTTTGTATGAGCGATATTCCTAAGGAGATCTAAGGTCTTATCATCTGAAAGTACATTTAGGACATCGACAATAGAGGGCGAACTAGTTTCCATTGTTCTATTGATTACCACTGTACTAGGTATTGGTTCAATAGAATTGGCCATGTGTATTATATTATATATAAACTATATATAGGTGATAGAAATATTCTTGAAACTTTTAATGAAAGTAGCAATTATTGAAGAAAAAATGAAAAAATACCAATGATTACAAAACAGCTAGATTGACCCAGAGCATGGTGGAACACCAAGAGTCATCACCGTTTAATGGCAAATATATGTTAAATTCACTCCCAATGTTTTTATTTTATGGATATGGCTCTAGTATGCAAAGTGTCACTAAAAGACATATTTCATACTCTTGACGATGAGAAGGCTTTATGTTTATTTAATTCGATTGCACGTGCAAAAGATAACGGCTTTGTCCCATCCATGATCGAAATGAACCTTACCAAAAAGCAATTTTACTACCGATTATCAGAGTTAACACGGGCCAATTTAATAAAGCGAAAGAAGGGAAAGTATTATCTTACCATATTTGGTAAAATAGTATACCATCATAAAGACGCAATTGAAAAATCTCTTGTTTACTTATGGATATTTAAAGCCATTGATTCGATGCAATTATTCGGTGAAGACTCTGAAGAAATTCGACACAAAACGATCAATATCTTGATAGATGATCAGGAGATAAAAAAAGTGATCACTGCCAATTCTTTTAATCCCTTCTAATCATGTCTGAATGGCTATTAATTTAGAACAAGGAAAACGATGGAGAAAAAGATGGTAAAACAATCTATTCATTTACATTACATGAAAAATTAAATCAATGATTTTAATAATATTCTGCTTATATCATTTGACACAGAAACAAATCACGAGTCTATAATTATAGATAAGATTCCGCCACTTATAAAAAAAGAGACGATGCCAAATAGATAAAAAAGCCCTTGGTTATTCAATAAACTAAAATGCATGCGCTATGTAGAAACCATCAATACTATAATGAGATTAGTTAATCTATGCATGTTATAGGCTATGCATCTAAACGATAACTCTCTGTTCTGCGTTCTTACCAATCTTGATGATGTAATGTGTTCTCCAAACAACCGTTTTATTACAGAAATTATGGTTTTATCCTTATTTCGTTGACCATACAACAGTTTGGAATAATAACCATGATTCATTTGTTTTTTCTGTATCTCCCACATGTCCTTCCTTCGTATTGGTACATGTACGTATCTTGCCGGTATAACACTAAACGCATCGAGTACATCCCTTACTAGTACGTGATTGTCTTCGCTATCATACACATCCCTTGTCACCTATAACCACTGACAATGGTAAGATTTCGGATGTCTTTGTTATGAGTGGTTGAAAATCTATGGTATCATGTCTAGTAGGAGGAGCACGTCTGATTTTAATTGTACAAATTATCTGCTGCAGTATATCAGCTGCTGTTAGTGATAGTTTGATGATGTATTTTCTACTTCTCGTAGGTTTTGCTCTTTCCGTATAGTATTGTGAAGCATGAGTTGCTTTGAACCCAGAGGAATGAATCTATCCCAATGAATAATAATTGTCCTATTTTTGTAACAATTATAAATGATGAAATTATCCTTTCCAGAACTGTACCTGTGATTCTTTCCGTGAATTTCTGAAGAGTAGTGAAATGTGGTACATGTTGTGATAACTGAAGAAATGTTCTAAGGTAATACGCTTCAACTAGCCAATCTACAAACAGGCGATAATTCCTCTTTCCTTCGTAATGGCGTATCATCACTAATAATAGTACCATATGCTGCCAGACTATGAATATGTGATTACTCTTTCCGTTGAAAAATAACGGTATTCTAGCATTTCTTAATACACATGACATGGTATTAGCTAATCTGACATACCTTGACTCTCCCAATAGGTATATTGTATTATGCTCTTACAAAGCTTTGATTGATATGTGAATGAAAGGTGGTTTCTACTGAGCCCTCTAGAACATGTATTAGATTTTGTTAATTCACATACACTAATCTTCGAATCATGGGATCAGCATCATTTAAAAATACGTCAGTCAGACTTTATAAAATCTGTGAACATTGCAAAGATCATAAGGTCAGAAAATGGAATTCAATTGATCCTTTATGATGACAATCTTAATTTTCTTGAGTCAGATTCATATGCCGATAATTATACACTGAATTTTTACCTCCAAACGCTTCCAAGAAAATACAAATTTAAAAAGGCACTTTTGATAATACATGATAAGAACAAAAACTCTGTTGAAATGTTTATTGCAGATGACGAGAATTCATTTTTTATTTCTTAGGGAACGAGCGAGAGAATCGTCCCATTTTCTTGATTCCGGTCTTCGTCCTCCCCCTCCTCCGGCACCTTCTCTTCCTTTCTCATCCATCGACTCTCTTCGAGGTCTCACATCATCTTTCTTTTGGATTAGCAAATTTCTTTTTGCAACCGCTACTTTCATCATGCTGTGGCAAACTGGACATTCAGCCCATTGATGGCCTCCAAAATATTGCCATTCAAACGAACATTTTGCATAGGTGCACTTGAGCCAAATACCGCGTCCTGGCCCCTTAATCCAATTTTCTTGCAAAGGCTTGCGGGCACGCCGGGCTGAACGAGGAGCCTTGTTTTTTAATGGCGGTTTATTGACGCCGGTGTAATCCTTCATATACTATGGATATAGGATCGTCTTTCATTCAATTAAATGATTAATAGTGAGGTGATGATTTTTGTGCTTAGTTTACATGATCTCCATTCCCTTGAAAAGGATACTAACAAACAAACATAACGGCTATTTGGAATCATATGTATACAGACTGCGAAAATATCGTAAATTTGGCTGTAGAACGTGCTATTTTTTACATTTTGAGATACGATCCAACAACAACCTGTCGACTATACAATATCTGCATAAATAGTCAAATCCTGTACAGTACAAATACTATATCCTATTATTTTCACACAATATTTCTTGGGGAAACGACAATTTACTATTGAGACAAGCAATAATGAGCAGATCCCTGTTGAAGGACAGGTTCATAGAAACGTTGCCGTAAAATACTTGATGAGGAGGCGTAGATCCCTGCTGATGACAAAAGATCCGCAAAAAGTCGAGAAATTGTATTCTGAGCTACCTCAAAGCATTAAAATCATTGGAAAACAGGTGACACGTGCGTATAATATAAATTGGGAGAAAGAAGGGATAGAAGAATACCAAGGATCACGTTTTGTATTCACCCTTGATGACAGAAGTGAAGGAGCAGCCAATTAACCAATCAACTGAATAGATCTGCGTCTGGGCCTGCAACTTGATCACAAATACTCTGCCGTTCATTATTTATGTGTGACCATCTCTTCATTTCTGTCGAGAAAAGAGATACCCAAAAACTGCAGGAAGAGTGCCTCTGGCAAGTAATTCTTGTAACGTATATGCAGACGTATCGACAAACTATAGTGAATTTATATATATTTCCTTTGTTATAGGTGTGCATATTTTTGTCATTATCATTGTGAAGATATCGGACTGCTTGGATATTGTCCTTGATGCTAAACCTCATGTTAGCTATCTATGCTATCATCTAATATACATGGAATTGCCATAATAAGTGGCATGACAGAGTATAAGGGGATTCTCGCAGTCCAGCCAGCCCAATACTATCAATAATGCTCAACTATCTTTGATGGCGGCTTGGGATTTCCAAATTCCTTCGAGTAGGCTGAATACAACTTGATTGTCTGGCCATGTTTAATCTTATAGTCGACTATTGGTTTTATGGTTGTTCTATATTCATGTTTGAGTGCAATCAAATCCTCAGCTAGTCTGTCTGCCATCAATATGTGAAAGCTATCGCCTATATCCATAACCCGGCGAGCAAGTATAATTCCAGGTCCCCACACATTCTGATTATCTTTAATATCGTTTACAACGAACACAGGGCCGGAACCTAAGCCTATGCGTAGACCAATCTCATCTTCGTGAGACTTACCTCGATTGTATAATCGGAGTTTTCGGTGTAGCTGGGTACTGAGTTGAAATGGCAATTCAGGATTTAGGAAAAATCCTATTGCCATGCCGTCTCCTGTAGTTAAGACGATCTTCTTGTCCTTCGGAGTTCTGAAGTAGGCGTCGCAGGAACCAATCATTTTATTCAAAATACCGATCTTTTCCATCTGTTTCTTAACAGGAAGTGAGGGATCAGAAAGGCTTACAATATCCGTATAGAAGAAATTTACGTCTACGACTTCCGATGGTAGTCCGATTTCCGATATGTTCGAACCGTATACTCCTGCAAGCTTCTTGTAAGTTTCCAGACAGGTCTGGCTATCAAATGTGAATTCAGAATCCAGTATAGGCGGGCCAGAAATAGACTTTCCACACAGCATGCATGACAATGAAGAAGATTGATCAGCAAACGCCAGGCTACCGTCATCGATAATCTTAAATTTGATCCACGAAGGGTTATAATGCAATCCCTTTATCGAAAGAAGTCTTATGCTCCTATTCAAACCCTCGTTATGTTCCTCAAGCTTCATTTCAATGATACCATCAAAAATAGAGCTTAGAGCATTTGTCAAATACTCGCTTGTTGACGGGACAGTCAACGTAAAAATTGCCGTTGCTTCAACCTCCTTCAAAAGAAAAGAGAGATCATTGACAAATTTCAAAACAGCGCTCTCTCCAAATACTGTCAAGAGGTGAGTCAATGAATCAACCACAATGCGAACGGATCTATTGTTGTTGCCAAGGTGATTTGGGAGAAGGGGAGAATATGCGCTGTTGTTATGATCTAGAGTACTACCAACATTACCAATACCTCTATCAACCTCATCGTCATCGTCGTTATCAATGTATTTTGTGACTTTGGCTAGACTGTCTTGAATATCTTTCAGAGTTAAATATAATTTGCTGACGGAGTTTTCGTTGTCTATCATTCTCCCGCCTGCGCGATCATCCTCACTATCTGTATTATCATCATTAGCAGAGGCGGGGATTGAAGGAGAATATTGCTCTAGGCTATCAAGTGATCGATGATATAGGTATGGATTTATGAATCTTGAATTTTGAACCAAGTTTAACTTTTCCACATTGGAGAAGTGGTTTCTAAATTGCTTGCTGGTTAAACTTGAGCTGATATAAATACAGTAGTCCCCGTCAAATAATCCGTCGGAGAAGAACTGTCTGCAGTACATGGTTTTACCGGCTCCGGCCGGTCCAATAAGAAGCAGCAGGCTATCGGGTATGGTTCCTTTATCTAAGAGATCGGATATACCCGGAATCTGCATTAATTAATTTCTTCATCCAGCCATCTATATACTTTTTATGCTCTCGATTCAAGCTTTGCTTTGTACGCCTTCGATGGTTTGGGCAAGCAGCTCAAACTGCTTTGCGAACGGATGGTCAGGATATTTAAGGACAGTTAAAAACTCCTTGTTACTGAATTGGATATCGCAATAACAAGCGATAGAGGAAATAATATCCATTCTAATATCGCTGGCAAGTGCGCTGGTGAGTATGTTCGACTCATCTTTTTGCTGCTGCATCATGGAAGCTGATTCGCGATTTGAAGACTGCGATGCTGGTGTTGAAGCAGTACTCCCGCTGCCACCATCAATCCTGACGGCAGAAGAAGGAGGAAGAGGAACTGTGGCGTCTGATATATGCTGTGGAATGCAATATCCGGCAACCCTGTTCATCACAAGATATGACTTGGCACCGAACTTTGTAAAGGATCCATAGATTTCTTCGGCCATCTTTCTTGTACCATCTATGTCCAGGTCACCCATTTTAAGTGTCAGGAAGAGAGTATCTGCAACAGCCAGTGCATTTATCGACCAGTATCTTATACCTGGGCTGGTATCGATTATAATGTAATCCGCATCGTGAAGTGAAATCAATTGTTCACGCAAAAGTATAAACCTTCTGAGTAACTGGATTTTGGAGGTATCCTGTTTTCCTCCTCCTTCAAGTTTGTAAATCTCTTCTTTTCTTGAACTGCAAAAACCAACCCACAATTTACCGGTTATTTTTTCTTTGGGTTTCTGTTTTTGCTTTAATGTATTACTACTGTCGTACGTCACCTCTTCAATTGCAGGTGTAAGATCCATTATTACGTCTCCAACGTCTGCAGTACCGTTTAGAAAATCGTTAATCCATCTTTTCGGCTCCTTATCAAAATAAGCCTGAAGGCTCGGGGCATATACGTCGAGATCGAGCAAAAACACCCGATAACCTTTTTTTGCTAGCAATGCTGCCAAATTAGCAGCTATTGTTGTCTTGCCGGTACCGCCCTTGTACGAATGAAAAGCAATACAGCTAGCCATTAAATATAGAGGTGGTTGTTGATACTCTCATATATAGGATTTCATATTGCAGATATCAAATAAGCACTTAAAGCTATGACCACCTGCTAGTCAAAGTAATTTTATTAACAACGATAGGTATAACTTTATGTACTATGGAGGGTCTATAACCGCAAAGGAGTCTTCATGCCCTGATGTCAAGGTGGAGGGTTAATAATAATAAATTGTTAATAAAAAGAGAGGAGCGAAGAAAAAAAGGGACGAGAAGTAGATGGAAAGAAAGCGGCTATGCAACCTTAGGACATAATGGTCGGTGGATACAGGACCGCCATGGCAGAGAACGACAGTAATGCGCAAGACCGATGCGCGTTATGTGGAAAGTCCTTGAATAAAACACGACGAGGCGGCGGGGAAGAAGAAAATACCATGATAATCGATGAAGTGATTGACGGCACACGCTATCTTTTTGATACAAAAGATTGTGTGACCATCTTCAAAAAATTTGGTGTTGTCTATGGGAGCACCTTTTACGACGACATGTGTGAAATACCTCAGAAGTAGTTTAATTAGTTGATCTATCTGGCTGATTGTTATCAGGTTTGATGAGAGGATCTCCTTTTATCGACCAAATGTATGCAACATTTCGTACTAAAATGTATGCCTATAGTTCTCCCTGTTGTAGCTTCCACTTCATTAATGTAAAAGAACTTGTGAGAGAACAGATAGGGCAAGTTAGATATTGCGGATGACTGCTGGCCCTGGCCGATGTGACTGCCTGCGGTAGTTATTATTATTATCGACAGAATCCTCACTCCCCTGTTTCACCATAGTTAAAAAAATATCCTCTTTTCATTTTAATGACAAACATTGTGTCGAACATGGAAATCGTCGTGGGTAGGTAGCTTTTCATTAATATTATTTTTTTATGCATTCTGTATCGTTGCTTTCTATGTTGGTAGGGAGAAATCCAAGTCAGGCAATGTCAAAGGGAAAAAGATCCAATCACCGTCGCACTTGTGAATGTACCTGTGCAAACACATACTCGGGCGCGCAAATGTACCTGAATGGGTGCTCTCCCCCCCTATGTGGTACGCTCAATTATTAATACAAGCTGTAAGCATAGAGATATGAATACCACATGGTAGATAAAAAAACCTACGTAGAGGAAAGCGAATCTAACGGTAATAACAGTAATAATAACATCACTGCTGGAAAGCGTGATGACGTCAGTGCAGCAGTGGCAGAATCTGAAGGCTCTTCATCGCCCATCATCGAACTGGAGATACAAGATATTGAAGGAATCGGTCCAACAACGGCCAGGAAGCTAAAAGAAGCGGGTATTGTTTCCGTGATGGATTTGGCAGTAACAAGTGCAGACGAGTTGGCCGTAGAGATCAATGCCTCAAAAGAAAGTGCTGCTGCGTTTATAATTGCAGCCCAAAAGTTGTTAAGGGACTCCAATGTGTTAGAGAAGGAGTTTATTACTGCAGATGCGGCCCTTGAGAAAAGGAGGTCCATGCTAAGGTGTTCTACAGGCTCTGGTGCTCTCGACGATCTTTTGCTTGGCGGTATAGAGACCCAGGCTGTGACTGAATTCTATGGAGAGTTTGGTTCTGGCAAATCACAGATATGTCATACTCTGTGCGCCACAGCAAGGCAGCCTGTCGAATCAGGAGGACTCGATGCCAATACAATATATATAGACACAGAAGGAACGTTCAGACCCGAACGGGTACAGGAAATAGCCAGATCCAGAGGCTATGATTCAACACAGATACTAAAGAGCATAGCAGTATGTAAGGTGTACAACAGCTCCCACCTAGAATTAATAATAAAGAATCTGGGTAAATACGTAGACGACTTTAAAGCTAAACTGGTTGTAATAGACAGTGTAATCTCACTACACAGGGCAGAGTTTGCTGGCAGAGGTACTCTGGCAGATAGGCAGCAGAGACTTAATAGCATGTTGCACAAGATCATAAGACTATCAGAGATCTACAATATAGCCGTAGTTATAACAAATCAGGTACAATCATCCCCCGATACATTCTTCGGAGACCCTACAAAAGCAGCTGGCGGAAATGTGTTAGGACATGCCTCAAC
>DATDFS010000117.1:0-7541 GCA_036522495.1 Nitrososphaeraceae archaeon
AAGCCATATCATCTAGAAGCGGCTAGTAAAAAACCTAATCTCAAATCCATATTGCGGGACGTATGGATATATGACCATATATTATTTTGACAAACGTTTACTTGGTTAGGTTGTTGAGAGTCGAAGACAAAAATTAATTCCTTTTTATTGTATATTTTAATAAAACCGTTTATGGAAAGTATAATAAACGAACAAGAACCACAGCAACAGCCACCATCGCCAGCATTTAGGACTTTGGAACAAAAAATCGATGAACTTGTTAATGGCATTCGAGGAATACGAGATATTATTTGGGATAGAAGGAAGATAATCAGACAACAACTGAAAGAAATAATACAATTAGCACAAGATCTGAGCATAGATGATATGCAAGTTAGAGACATGATTTATGAGTCTTGTACTAGGATGGGTGTATCTCCATCGTGGCTAAGGAAGATGCTACCTAAAAATTTGAAACTCACGAAGCATACCAGGAAAGATTATCTCAAACGACAGCAGCAACGGGATCAACAACCATTACATCAACAACAACCACAGCAGCAACAAAGGGAATTAGTAGAATCACCACCACCACCATCATCATCATCATCATCTCGACATCCAGCAGTAGAACAACGGCAGCAACCTTCAGATAATGAAGAAAAAACAGCAGCAGCGACAACAAAGATAACAACTTATGATGATGATAATAATAACAAAGCAGTAATCCCGCTACTTACACAGAAGGAAAATGAAGGCTTAGTAGAAGAATCATCAGATGATAAGAATAAGATAATTGAAAAACTAAATGAAAAGATAGAAGAATTACAGCAAGAAATTACTTATTTACATGAGCAACAACAAACACAGCAGGTAGAAAAGTTCACAGCGGTTGGATACCTTGAACTTCAAAATAACGATATCCCAGTCAAAGTTACTGTGAACGTCAAAACCAAATCTATTGAATGGATGGAGATAGCTAGGAATTTGTACCCAAAAAAGTCATGAGGATGATATACTATGAAACATAACTCTACTTCTTAACTTTCTTCTATATCTATTTTATAGTAGTATTTTAAAGTGCTCTTTGTAGCAGTTATAGAAAGTTAGTTTTTATTATTATTGTTCGATTGGAATTTATTTATTTATTTATTTATTCGACTGGCCAAGATGTTCTACGTTATTCCAGGTGCTGTCGGGGAACTGTCGCAGAAGGAGCTGGCTGCTGCTTCCTCTACCATATCCCCCAGAATTCTCACCATCCCCATAAAAGAAGAAGTATATGCCATTGCATGGAAGTCTTTCAGCACCAAAGTGAAACTTAATCAAAATAAGAGATTCCACCTTCATGAAGCCATAGGCATAATACTTGACACATTATTATCATATCATTTCTTTCTTTAGGATGAGTAAATGTCTTTATCTTGAATCCTAGAGAAGTGGACGGCAACTAGTAGTTTCTTATAAAGTGGATGAAAACCTCTAATGTATTCTTTTAGCGAAAGCAAATGGCAGCAAATCTCTTTTTGAAATTTCCAACGCATACATCGCAGTGGAGGGTTACAGGTACATATTGGTAAAGACCAAAGTTCCAAACCCGGCCGAGCCAAGAGTGATTTGTACATTCCAGCATCCCCCATTGATATAAGATGGGAAGGAAAAGGGATGAGGAACCACTTCTTCATGATTATATTGAAATTGAAACTGTGAACTGACTGAACTTAAACTAGGTAAAAGGTATAACCTTATCGTTTTTGAGTTCCTGTAATTTTTGTAATTGTAACTGCGACTGCTGATCCAGCAGTTTCTGGCTTATGCCATCAACCTTCAATGTGATGTGTTATGACTATGCTGGCCTTGACTGCATAGGCCGTCGAATAGACGATAAACTACAACATTACGAGATTTTGGAAACTCGACATTCAAAGCACTGTCAACAACAACACTCCCCATCCACGAAAAATGTTGCGATCTTTTCCCGGAACACCTGAAGGTTCAGCGAACTGTTACAGGTAATGGATGCACTAATTATTTATGAGGTCCATACTGTATTTCTGTATTATATGATAAAGTCGTTGGTAATGCTTTCTATTCCAGGTTCTAACTTAGACATTGTCATAAGATTAAATGCGGATGCAATTACTCCTCCTCCTAGCATGCTGTTACATTAGGGATCAGTTAATCAATTTTGGACATGAAAAATGGCGTCTTCTGTTCGCCTCCTTGAATTAGACTAGTTGAAGAAGAGTGTGTACAATCTCCTGAATAAATCATACACCATAATAGGGAAACACGTCCCAGACATCGTTTTCTATCATCATATGCAACAGAAGTATTGTGTCATATCTACATAAAATTGAAAGCCCTCTGCTCTGGAGAAGGAATAGTATTCTTTGTAATTTTTGCTGTTATTATGGAAGCACTGATTTTAGATTTTGAGGTTTTTCCTCAACTATGAATAAAGTGACGGAGTACTCGATGGTTTTTAGAGATTTATACGCTATGCCGTTATTCCTGTTACATTTACATTATAAAATGATCTCTGATTATTATTACTGCATGTATACTTTGCTGTTATCTTATTATCTGGTCCTGGTTTAATCGTAGTATATTTGGAGGTAAGTACAAAATTCCACTTTGAATAATCTGCTGCTCCACCCGGGCCAGCACCTGTTGCTGGTTGGTATGGCTTTACACCATTTACAATAACAGATACTTTACAATGCGATGCTGTATTAGCTATAGAAGTACCTTGGATTGTCAGGTCTTTGCCAATTGTTACTTGCTCTCCCTTGGTGGGTGATGTGATTGTTACTGTATGTGATTTTTTAGCTGAGTAGAATATATTTGGTGCAAGACCTTTTAATATCTGTGCATATGAAACGTTAGTCCACAGTAAAAGAACTATTGCAAAAGCAAGTGCTCCTACAACAGCAGTAATGGATCTCATAGTTTGAGAGCACTCCATCTATGACATATTAGAATTTATTAGTTTCTTACACATACGTACGTTGCATTTATCTAATGGGAAGCAGAAATCAAACTCAATACCCAAGTATTTTGAAAATTCCGTAGACTATAGTCATCATGAATGTCAAGAAATATTGATTATATTATGACAATTTGATTGATGGCGCTTCCAATTTCGTCCATGTTATTTTCTAAAAACCACTGGATCCCAAAAAATGAAGTTAGACACACATGATATGACAGCAGGATTTAGTTGAAGGACAACATCATGATCACTTGTGTAGCTGCTGTTCGTATCCTGGAATTGGAGTTGAAGCCTTCATATGCATCGATTTTTAATTTCTCTCTGTGTCTTTAAACCTGAATATCTCCAAACCGACAGGGAACAGCATCAATACCGTATAGTACCTAATAAAGTACTATCTAGGTATTCAGTACTTTCGGACTTGATACATCGCCAAATTTTTTAAATATTCTTCCGGCATTACCGTTTAATTATTCTCTAAACATGATGTGAGTTTATTAGCACATATTGCCCGCAGCCTACATCTGGAGTGCTTCAAATATTAGTGCATAGATATAGTTTCTATCTCTATGATGATGCCATGTTATCATTTTCAATTTCATCAACATCCTATACACGAACCTTTAGCCCACTCTTACATGTTAATGCTCAGATGGAAGTGTACATCGAACCGAATAAACCATATACCGTTGGCCATGTTAAAGAAGATATAACAAAGGTATGTTAGTCTCCGAAATACAAGTCTATTTCGACGGGCTCTGCCAGCCGTACAATCCGGGGGGAATAGCTTGCTATGCATATGTAATACTAGCAGAAGGACAACAATATAGCGACTATGGTCTTGCTGCAGAACCCTTTACAGACAATGCCACTAACAATCTCGCGGAGTATACGGGTATTATCAAGGCTCTGGAGTGGTTGTTAACAAATAAATACAATAATCAAAAGATCACAGTAAGAGGAGATTCACGACTAGTCATTAATCAAATAAATGGTAAATGGAAAGTCAAAACTTTAACGATAATTTCACTACACCAAAAGGCTATGTCACTTATCCCCGAATTCAAGGATATCCAAATTGAATGGGTTCCACGGGATAAAAATAAAGAGGCTGATATACTGTCCAACAGGGCATATCAGGAAGTTTTAGAAAATGATCCCAAGTTACTACAAAAGTCCATCCAACATATGGCTACTAAGCAGCAGTTAAGCCTGCTAAAAAATCTAGGAATAGCACCCGAAAGATACCTTAGCAAAATTGAAGCCAAAAGATTAATTTCAAAGGCAATAAAGAATCAAGGCAGTGAAGAAGAGATAATCAAAACGAAGTTTCGGCAGTAACCTTTGGCACTGGTTTCGATGTGATTACCGGCATAAAGACAGGATCGGCAGATGTCTTTCTATGTGTTCTATCAACTAGTGATGTAAATATCTACAGGATTGTGTATGCCAATGCAAGACAGTCTTGACTCGCTTATTCAATCGATGGTTTTAAGGATTTTGAGTCTACAAAACAATACTACCGAGGTTGGATTATTGTATAAAATACTTCTATCTGCATAATGGTAGGCTAAAGTAAAAAGTGGCTCCCTTCATGCCCTCAGAATTGTTCTCAGCCCATATCCTGCCTCCATGCGCCTCAACAATACTTTTAGAAATGAACAGTCCTAATCCAGTGCCACCTACTTCCGACTTTGTAGCGAACTTTGAGAATAGTCTTGAAAATATTTGAGAATCAATACCTGTACCAGTATCCTTTACCCAGACCACAACCTCATCATTTACATTTCCGTCTTCTTTTTTCATTTCGGCGGTGATGGCTATCGTACCAGAGTAGGTAAATTTGAGAGAATTATCCAGCAGATTGTGTATAACTTGGTTTATTCTTCCTTTGTCTGCTTCTATAGAAATGTCTCGGGACTGATGAGGATATATCACTTTTACATTTCTTTTAATGCTGGAAGATTCTTTATTTGTCATTATATCATCTATAGCGTTTACTATCATGTCATTTAGATTAAATCGTTCTTTCTTGAGGTTTAAGGACTGGTTCTCAATTCTTGTTACATCTAATATATCCTCTGTGAGCCGCTGAAGTCTCCTTGCACTCCTGCCAACAACTTCTAATAGTTTTATTTGTTCTACATCCTTTGTACGAGAGCGAAGGATCTCTGTTAGGCCAAGGATGGGTTGTATTGGAGTGCGTAGTTCATGAGCTGCTATGTTGATAAAGTCTTTCTGCATCTTATCGTGTCTTTTTAATTGTTCATGTAGGTCGGATTGTACCCATAAATTCTCAAATATCGCAACGTAGGATAAAACACCTGCTTTACTGTTTGAGTAGGTCGATAAGCCTATAGCTTCAACAAAGGTTGTCTTTGAATCGTCCCTTAATTCCATAACCAAACTGGCCTTCCTATCGACCACCAGTATTGTGGCTTTGGTCTCTGACATCTGTTCAATGTATCTGACATCAATATGATTGGGATAATATCGCATTAACTGGATTACCATCTGCTCAGTTAAGCTGTTTGAAGGCATCAATATTCTGACTTTTACGTTTCTTTCTTTTGCTCCTTGTTTTGCTAATTGTATTACACCTATCTTCTCTTGACGTATAAAGGAACTGGTAGTGGGAAATATCAAAAGTATTTCTTCTGAGGCTGACTTTAAAATGTTCAAGTATCTGTCCTGTGCTTTAGCTGAACTTGGAACAACTTCAATATCTGCCAAGTAGGCACCTTGTTTTATATCTTTAATTCTTTCTGCAGCATCGATACCGCTCTTCCATAACTCTTCAAATAAAGAATTAAAGTGATTTACATACAATGGTTCATTGCTGATTAAGAAACTCTGGCTCATACTACCACCTTCCATCTTCTCTATAGTAAGAGCCACTTCTTTCTCTGATACACCGAAATTCATAGGTGGCATATTTTTAATATGCTTTACCTGTATCCCAGATTCAAGGAATATTTTTGCTAGTTCCAAGTTATCTTTATCTATGTTAATAATCCATCTTAGTCCGTCATCATTACAGCCGCCGCCACCGCCGATATTATCTATTCTTTTGTTCCTCTCAACTATCCTCTTGTATGAGTCAAAGAAATATTTGTAGCTCATCTGCATTCCACCAAATGCTGAGCAAATTGATAACCTGTCAGCGCTATTGTTTAAGCGGTTTATTTCTTTGATAATCTCATCTTGCTTTTCCAATAGTCTGGTTCTAATAGGCATCACACCCTCCTCTATTTCCCTTATCCTCTGTTCAGCTGGAATTGCCGTATTCCACAATGTATCGAATATGTATTGCCCCTGTTCCACAACTTCTTTAACACTGCTGAAGATAACCTGTGTCAATGGCTTTGCTTCTTCCAGGAGCGTAGTAGCCATATACTCGGATTCACTAACAGCTATTCCTCCTTTAACTCCGTTCAAATGACGTAGCTCATCGACTAATTTCATTAACTCCTTACAATAGTGGATGTTGTCTTTTGTAATTTCAGTAAAAGCTCTTATTTTTCCTCCTCTTTTTCTTATGTCAATATATCCATTCTTGTATTCTGGTATCTCTACTACTATGGACGGAGCTCTATGATCAAAATAAATATCCATTCTCTTCTTTACGTTAGACATAAAATACACGCCTCTTCCCACGGCATTCTCTACCCCATACAGTATCTCAGATCTCTTATCTGGGGAACCTGATGGAGGAAGCGGATGAATGGTCACTATAACATAGAAAATGCAAATGTTCCTTATAAAGAAAGGAAGTAATCAATATCATAGACGTCTCTGCTTTTCAAGTTCCGACAGGTCTGCAGCAAACAACTGTAGGGGACAGCAATAGATAAGAAGGTAAATTGGATATAGAGGCCATAAGATACGATGATGCATTTGATGATGTATTACTGGTACTACCATGTTTAGCTATAACCAGTTATTATTAAATTCCCATTGGGATGAGCAAGACTAGATATTTTCCTTATCTAGATCTTTTTACATGTATCATGTAGTATTGCATTCCATAAAGCCTGATTCTGAGTAACCTGGTATATAATAACAGATGGTGGATTATGAACCACACAGCTACTACAATTTTCCTTCTCTTAATGTCAGCATGTCTCAATTCATTTTTCATATTTTACAGGTGGCTTCCTATGCTGTCGACCTGCTGCGGCAATTGTAGTATATCAGACCAGTATCTTGTACTCTCTGACTGTGGATTCTTCTCTTTTTGTCATATGATCTTTGAATCTTCTGCTCCTAGCTCTCAGTATTTCATGTCATAAAAAACCAGTCAATGCTGATATACAAGCTATCGGTAGTAGCAATTGACCATCAAAAGCTGATAACATGATTCTTATTTTTTCACTACTGTGCTATTTAACGTTAAAAATATTGTGTAATACTAGTCACATATAACAATGATATCGAACTGGTTATCCCGAGTGGGAAGTTCAATTCCAAGAGGATTCTCTCGACGCTATGTGCTAGACTTGTTGACAGAGCAGCCGATGACAGGTAAAGAAATCATTGATAAGGCTATTGTGCAAAGCCAGGGTAA
>DATDFS010000118.1:0-3389 GCA_036522495.1 Nitrososphaeraceae archaeon
GATACCTTCACTAATACCACAGACAACTGTAATCATTTCATATCCTGATTATCCTGTAAGGCGAATATGGTTAACATACACCTTTACTTCTTTTGGTATGCAGGGCGTGGAGGTTTTCTTTATCTATACAAATTCGCATAAATTGGCCAGCATCTTTTATTAATTTACATAACGATCAGTATTACTCGTCGAATAGCTTGTGGACGGCATAGGAACAATAACAGGTTTCTTATCCTTGTTTTTTGATATTGTATATGTGATGTGACCTTTACCCTATTTGAGCCGTGATTGCATCTACAATCAAAATACCATGAGTTATTTCCGGCCATTCTACGTATGTATTATGAACTATCTGTGACGTAAACAAACAGACGACTTTTATGGCAATATATTCTAAAGAGGGTCATGACCCGCAGTAATACGTCGCGCAGCATATGCAATAGTGAAAAAATAAAGGATAACACCATACAGCGTTTTACCATTGACGGTACTGATATTGTAATAGGAAGAAGAAATGGAAAATTATTTGCCTTTAACAATTCCTGTCCACATAGAGGAGCCTCACTTTCAAAAGGGGGATTAAAAGGAGATAATATGGTATGTTATATGCACGGTTACGAATACAATGTTTTTACAGGAAAATTAGAGAACATGAAATCTTGGAAAAAAGAAGATACATGGTTAGAGCAAAATCCAGAATGGAGAAAGTCAGGTGATTTAGTCTTGTATCCTATAAGCGAGAAGAATGGAAGTATATTTGTGGATGTTTGAATTAATTTGGTAATTCGAACACCTGAATTTGATCGAGCATGCTCATTTGAGTTTAAATGAACTATCTCTATCCCAGACCATTTATCCTCTAATACAAACTCTTAATGTTATGATGCATACCAACAGCCACTTCTTAAATCGTTTGTGCTCTTCTATCAAAACGATATTTGTTATGGCAACTTGTGAATAAGAGAATATAACGGAGGATAAAGAAGACCTTCTTACCCGGGAAACCTGTCTTGGGATAATTCAACTATGTGTTGAGAAAAAAATCGATTTATTTGAGCAAATGTTAAAGGATGTCACAAGAAGGACTTACTGATTGATAACACAACCACGTTGTGTATAATTGGCAAAAATATTCATTACATCTTACACATTGAATAAGATAATGATAACTTGTTTTCGAGCCGGTTTGTATTATAACAAAATCAGTTATTTATGAATGTAAATTCCTATGATAATCAATTATGGGTATTATAATGAGATATCTGTGGTTCTTATCCAAGGAGAAGTCTTAAAATTTTCTCTAACATTCAAATGATGGATTCATTCGCTTTACAGTAATTTACAAGTATGACTCAAAGGACCATCGCACACATATTTTGGCTAACCTAAATAAATGATTGTTAATACACAAATAATGATCTCTATTTACTTACTACTATCTTATGACGTCAAGAGAATCAGGTCATAATAATCAGCTCTAAATTCCTTTTATCTGGTTTTGACAGTGATTTTACTGGAGTCAGAACATAATATAAATAATAAGGAAGTCAAAATAATCCATTAATGAAAATAGGTCTTGCTTTACCCCATCTTGGCCCTGAAGCTACTAAAGAGAATATCCTACAAATAGCAGTTGATGCTGAAAAAGAAGGTATTGATTCTCTTTGGGTTGCTGAAAGGCTCCTCTGGCCTTTGAACCCACGAACGCCATATCCTGCTAGCCCGGATGGTAGTCTTCCTACTTTTTATCAAAATGTATTTGATCCTTTAGGTACACTGACGTTCGTAGCTGCTCATACAAACAAAATTGCATTGGGAACATCGGTTATAGATATGCTCTTCCACAATCCTATAATACTAGCAAGAAGATTTGCAACACTTGATGTTTTATCAAAAGGAAGATCTATTGCTGGCCTTGGTATTGGCTGGTCAAAAGATGAGTATCAGGTTTCAAACATCCCATTTGAGAAGAGAGGTAAGAGAGCCGACGAATTTGTTCAAGTGCTGAAGAAGGTATGGACAGACGATGTTGTAGAATTTAAAGGACAGTATTACAATATTCCCGCTTCTAAAATAGGTCCTAAACCTGTTCAAAAACCGCATATTCCAATTTATCTTGGTGGATATGTTCCAAACACATTTGCTCGTATTGCTAAACATGCTGATGGTTGGTTAGCCTCACTTGGTGGACCTCTTGATTTCTTGGATAACAGCATAAAATCATTAAAAAACCAAGCAAGTAAGGAAAATAGAAGTCCAAATGAAATTAAAATACTTACCTTGACATTTCCTCAAGTATCTCAGGTGAAAAGTAATAGCGAAGAAGAGTACGGACAACAATCTCAAAGGCTTCCGTTAACCGGAACTATTGAAGAAATAGGCAGAGATATTCACAGAATTAAAGAAATGGGGGTAGAGCATATAATGTTTGCATTTGTAGGGTTGGGGCTGGACAAAGTAATTGATACCACAAAACAACTCAGTAGATATGCTAGGTAAAAAAGCATACATACAATAATCCTTAATTGAGCACAAATCAATCGCAGCTGATCTTATTATGACATGTATGTAACCTTTTTATGGTTGACGTCTTCGTTTCCTTCTTTCAAAGTGATGTAACTTCATTCTTCAACTAGTTTACCGCTAGTTTACCCTCTGCAGTGTATTTCTTCATTCCCTTTGTATCTGTAGTAGTCTTTCCATCGTCAGCTAGCTCAAGTATGTTTGATAGTCGGGCCGCCTGGGTCTATGCAGTAAATATGGTACTAATTATCGCAGAGGATCGGAAGATAATCAAAAGGCTGATTGAAAAAGCACTGGATGTCCGGGTCAAAAAGGCTACTGGAATGAGGATGATGCAGGGAATTTATCTTCCTGAAGAGCCTATTTCCCTATATGGGTGTGAAAGTACTAAACTTTACCTTGGATTTTCAGTTAGGCTAAGTATAAAGGAGAAAGAAGCAGAGGCAGGTAATAGCTGAAGGCGTTGTGATTTATAATTATTGTTGTTATCATCATGATAATAATATGTCCTAATATCCTGTATACTCTTTTATACCATTTAGTCGATTTTACGGTAGTTGAGTAGCATGCCAAAAGAGGAGGGAGAACAATTACAAGAAACCGAGAATGAAGGGGAATTGGAAGATGAGGAGAAGGAGGATGAATTTGAAGCCCATGATAATGAATCTCCATTATCATCATCAGGTTAGCAGCTTAATTGGTTATATGAGCCAAGAGTATATTATTATTATTAATCATGTTCGGAAATATCACTGAAATAATACTAGCTTTATTGGCATTAGTATCAATAGTCGCACTAGCCTTTGTTTATCAGTATAATGCCATTGTAATCGATGAACGCCCTGGGTACATGTGTGTTAGTCTGG
>DATDFS010000119.1:0-14964 GCA_036522495.1 Nitrososphaeraceae archaeon
TTGGTGGCTTAAATGTGTGATACTGACCTTGGTCAACTCCTTGGAACAGTAGAGATAACATGAACACTATCATCTGCACGATCTGTTACGTATATAGTGCCATTAGAATTGACATCAAGATCTATATTGTCAGTTGCACCAGTAGCTGTGTCAATGGGCCAGTTATTTACGAATTTACCATCATTAGTAAACTCTTGAATACGGCTATTGCCAGTGTCAGCCACATATACATTACCATGAGATAGCACTACGGTCATACCTGTAGGATTATAAAACTGGCCGTTGCCGTGCCCAAGAGACCCCCATTGCATGATGAAGTTACCACTTCCATCGAATTTCTGGATGCGGTTGTTACCAAAATCAGCAACAAACAGGTTTCCTGAATTGTCAACTGCTATGCGGCCTGGATTGGCGAATTGGCCTTCACCTGAGCCAAGCGATCCCCATTGTGATACGAATAAACCATTACTGGTAAATCTTTCCACACGGTTATTGCCAATATCAGTTACATACACATTTTGCTTGGACTCATCTTCATCAATACCAATTGGAGTTTGGAATTGACCAGGACCGGAACCAGCAGAGCCCCACTTTGTAACGAATGTACCATTACTAGTAAATTTCTGGATGCGGTTATTGCCAGTATCCGTTACATACACATAACCTCGAGCATAGTCTAGGGTAATGCCTAGTGGACTATTAAATTGACCATCGCCAATGCCTCCAGAACCCCATGCTCGAATCAATGAACCATTGCTAGTAAACTCTAGAATGCGATTTTTACCTGTCTCAGCCACATATACGTTGCCCTTAGGGTCTATGACGATGCCTCCTGGATCGTCTACGCTCCATCGTTTAACAATATTCTGTGCATATGACGAAGTTATCGAACCACTCGAGAATACCATTCCCCCGATTGCCGCTGATAGTACTATAGCAAATGTCAAATTAACATTAAGCATTTTTTCTAGAAAAAAGAAATATGAGGATGGATATAAGGTAAATCAACGATTATTACTATAGTTATTACTAATATTTATTCTAAAAAAGTTTTTAGTATAAATAATATATAACATATTTATATTTAGGACCACTGCCATGGAACTATTCAAACACAATTGTTTCCATTTAATAGACCAATATCAACTTTGTAATAGTATATTTGAAAAATGCTTGAGAACATTGGTAATGAGTGCATCTATATATTATATCACAAAGCATTTTGCAGAATTGTTGGTTTATCTGAACATCAAATTAAATTCATTCAAACTGAATGCGAATTTCTATTAAGACGCTGGAATGTCATTCTGATTCAGAAGATAACAATGAAGATAAGGGAACTTTGAAAAATTAGGGTAAGATACAAACAAGTATGAGAGACATGGAACAGAAATTAAAGCTTTACATTATATAACTAGATCAGAACCATATCCATCACTTTATGAAAATGCAGATTTTTGATTAGGTGCAATAAAGAGTTCAATGCACAAAAAGTTGAACCAGGATTTAAGGTGATGCTAAATATGTTTACCTCGGTAAACATGATTACAATACGTATGGAAAACAATATGACATATGGGACTTGCCAGAGGAATAAAGTATCATAAGCGGCAGTATTGTAACAAATACGTGAGACAGCGTTGTTGACCCGTCCCTTGTCACATGGCCTCTTCCAATTCTGTGATTTTCCTAATCATGAGATTATAAACCTAGCCCAGGAATAGACGACTGTGAACTTGATTCTCCACCACGACTGCCGCCTGGTGGTTTAGACATATAAACCCAGCCTGCTAAAAATTTCCCAGCACCATTGAATTGTTGTATTTTGTGGCTGCCGCTATCAGCTACCAATATTTTACCAGTTGGGTCTGATGTTATTGACAATGGGCCAGTAAATTGGCCATTCGCAGTACCATTTGATCCCCAACTTGATATAAATGAGCCAGCACCATTGAATTTTTGTATTTTGTGGCTGCCGCTATCAGCCACATAGATACTGCCATATCTATCCAATGTGATTGATGGACCTACGGAGGTATCCCCGATCTCCCCACCGGGGGATATAGTTTGAGCATATGACCGTGGCAACATGCCATTCAAACTTGAAAATATCGCGATAGAGAGTATGCTACTCAAAAGCAAAAAACTAAGTTGTTTATATAATCTCATATCATAGCCAGGCCAGTATTCTATATAAAATTATCGTGCATCAGTTAGTGGCATTGACATTTACGTGCCATTAAAATATCGTATACGCTATTATGGGATTTATATTTTTAAATACTTATATTGCAAGAATTACGTATTTAGAATTCAGTTGTCGATAGAAATTACTAACTCTGTTATCCAATTACTCTGGTATCCCGCTATATTGTCGTCGGCTATTTATTCTGTTTTTGTAATTATAGGCATGGTTGGATTCCATTACAAAGCAGAAAGTGCATCAACTAGGGCTAATAATGTTGAATTTATAATAATATCACAAGCAAGTAGAAGAGTTAGAAACTCACTTTTGGATTGTATATCCAATACTAGGATTCAATTTCCATGGGTACCTCTCTCAATAGTAATCGATGAGGGTTCTGAACTAACTGATGATCTTCTAAGACTTGTCAATGTCACTCAACAGCAAATTACTACTAGTGTAAAAGATTCCACGAGTGCTCACCAGAAGGGATCGATTATTGCCCGACAAAGAGATACATCTGAAGATTTGAAAATCATTGTTGTTCCAGATAGATACAGAAAAGATTTAGTAGGAAAAGGAAGGGCAATTAATTATTTTATTGATAGATATGTTATCGATGAGAATAAATGGTACTCATTTATTGACGATGATAACATTATCTTGGATGATAAATTCTTGTATGAAATCCCTTACTATGAACAGAGAGGTTACGTCGCATTCAATCCCACTATTACGGCTAGGATGGGAAATAGCAGATTTATATGGATAATGGATTTTATTAGGAAATATGATGATGTAACAGTATTCAGATTCTTTACTGGCCTTCTAGGCATACCCTATATAGGTATGCATGGCGAAATGCTCACAGTAAAGGGATCGGTACTTAGGGAGATAAAGTATGACTTTTATAGTATCACAGAAGATTTCAGATTTACTGCTGAATTGATAAAAAGAAAGATGAAAGTATGGCAATCTAAGACTAACATATGCATTAAATCCGCCAATAATATCAACGATATTCTTTGTCAACGTGGACGATGGTTTAAGGGCATTTCGCTGGATCTCAAATATTGCCCTCCGCTCATGAGAATGATAGTAACTAGCAGAATCGTATTGTGGATTATAGGAATATTTGGAACTTGGGCCTTATCGCCATTGTGGTTGTATTGGGGTATACACTGGCAAAGCGAAATCTTCATAGTTAGTGGAATTTATCCATGGATTATATTTATTCATGCTATTATAAAAAATAAAGAACCGCTCTACTGTATCTTGTTCATACCTTTGTTTGGCATACTTGAATCAATATCCTATTGGTTTGGAATAAACAACAAAGGATTTTATGTTATAGACAAAAATTAATTGTCTGATAATCCGCAGCCGGGCAATGGTGATCGAATACTTGAAAAGATTCATCGTACAAATATTATGCTTTTTGCATGTTAGAAGTGTGTATGCGAGATATAATAAAGCGGAAGGAAATGACCTTGATAGCTATAGAAGAAGCTGGGCAGATTGCAATGTTTTATCAAGAGAATCGGTTATCAGAGTGTGGCAGGGACTTCTGACAAATCATCTCAACAACAAGAAAAACAGTAGACAACATAAAAAGATGCAGACAAGGCAGGAATCATTTCACTATAAATCAGATCTTTTAGACAAGTGGGAAATATGATTGAGTAGGACAAAATATTGAGCTTAGAAAGATGATCAAAGCAAATAAGTACATCATTCCCACAATCGCTGCTATAGTACGCTCAAAGGATCTTGTAGAAAGAACAAAAAAATCTCCGTCGGAGTAAGCGAGCTGTCGTGATTTGAGCTGCAGATGATCTTGAAATGATCTAAACAACAGGCACAGTATTGAAAGAAAACAGAAGTAATATTACCAATAATGAATGTTTATCACAAACATGTGGTACCAATAGCCTTGCAGAATAGTTTTTAACTTTACTTCTGCATATCTCACTTTAAAATTTGTTTCACAAGGATTATCTGAATCTATCGCTTATCAAAGCCTCGCACTCCTCTAATAACAATCGTTAGAAGGTATCGAAAAACTCTACATACTGCTGGTCATCATCAGAAGCAGGAGCCATTTGCTGTTCCTAACTAGATTGTATTTTATGAAAAGACTTGTTACTTTAGATTTGAGATTCCAATACGACACGGCTTTAATGACTGCAGAAAAATTTGTATAAGAATTTAGTCTCCGTAACCATCATTTATTCTCTTGCCTCTTAATTCTATCATCGAAATAAACTCATCGCAGCCAAGTTCGTCATGCTTCTTCTTTATGTCGATAAGAGCATTTTCATCATATCCTCTTGCTCCCCATTTACAGCTGTCACACATCCATTCGAAATATCCTGCTTCTTTCTTTGAAATACTACTGTTTGACGTCTTCAATCATTTCTCTCCATTATATTATAACATGATTTGACAACTATTTGCATGTATACACATACACCTTCTATCCTTATGATACAAATGCAATCAGTTCATAAACACTTTATGCCATATATTGTCATCCTAACAGACGTCTATGTTCTTCCATCATGCATCTATTGTAAACAACATCAATCCCGTTCTCTTTCGCTTTCTTTTCTGCTTCTTCATTGTATATTCCCGTTTGCATCCAGACTAGTTTGATCCCGTTTTTCCTGATTGCATCATCAATTACTGGCGGTACATCTTCCGATCTTCTAAAGACATCAACGATATCTATCTTTTCCGGGACATCTGCTATACTTGGATATGACTTTTTTCCAAAAACTTCTGTTACCGTTGGATTTATTGGAATCACATTATATCCATGTTCGACAAGGTATTTCGGCACAAAGTGAGATGGCTTTTCTTCATTTTTCGACATTCCTACTACTGCAATATTTTTCAATTTATAGAATCCTTTTATTTCTGAATCTGAATGTGAATCTGAGTTCATACTAATGAATACTTAGCTATCACTACCTGATATTCTTTTGTCCATCGTGCCGTCGTCGTCGTAGCTTAGCAATGAGCAAATATTTGGTGTAAAGAAAGAAATGGTTACAACAATAGTTGATATCGCTGTATAGCAAGACCGAAGCTGCCGTCGTATTACGACCTACTTAAGAAGAGGACTAAACAATTGCAAAAAGACTACGCAAATCTAAGAAAAAGGCGAATAGAACTTATTTCAAGTAAAGGGTGCCAGTTTCCGAGCAGATCAAGAACTGCTGAATTTCTGTGGGAGAGTATAATACAGAAATTGAAGTCATTCTATCCAATGTTTTGATTTTTGTTACTTCAAGGCAGGTAATATACGATAGCGATAGAGCGGTGATATTTAGGATCTTATTGTGTTATACAAGCCGCAATTCGATTGAAGATGCTGAAAAATAGCTAACACGCTGCAGATACCGATCTAGAGGGAAATATATCCATAGGAGGCGGAGTATCTATGCTAAAAACACTATTATCCAAGATTGACGGCTGAAATGATTAAAATATGTAGATCTGAGAGTGAGTATAAGACGTCCTGGGCCGATTTATCGGTCTTTTTATATGTTTAATATAGACTAATCATTAGGATAACGAAGTGTAAAGGTGTACAAGCAGCAGTGGTAAATAAAAATAAAGAACAAATAGTGTATGGCATACCGGGTAATTCCGACATAAATAGGCTGACCATTTCGTTAATACATGATAAACAAATTAGTGAAAATTACACACCAGCATATGATACAATCGTTGCAAAATATTTAAACCTGGCAATTCTGAAGAATATTAAAACTATAAATCTTAGCGATGATGAGGATTATCCATTTAACGAGGATATTTTAAAACAAGTAATTTTCTCACTGGATCGTTATGAATGAATTCGTAGTATCTGATGATATCTATAGAAAAGAAAGGGCTGTCGCTTCTCTAGCCGGAGTAAAAATAACAGGTTGCAAGGATAGGGTTTTGGTAAAGCTAACATGGCATAGTTAGTAATATGCTAAAGGGTCCTTGGCTGAATGGACTGCTAATTAAGAAGAATTAAATGACAACCGTCTGCTTGTTGTATACTTTTCAAACTCATCTCTTTAGACAAAATACTACATCAAAACTGCCTTTACCTCGCGTCAACAGCCAAGATCATTCTCATATATCATTTCTATTGTATTTATAAAAAAAGGAGCAAATCAATATATTAAATTTAGAATTAAGTATCTATTAATGAAGTAATGTGGTAGTTACATACTAAGAGATACATAAAATTGATTTATTGTACGTTTGCGTAAAGGCTTTATGGACATGAGTACAATCTGTATACTTTGTGGAAAGAAGTCACAGGATTATACTGTAGAATGTTCGTGCTGTGGAAACACTTATTGCTCTGATAAATGCAAGGAACAAGATCACCAAGTAAAATTCACCCATCATGAATGGCATGATTATAAACGCATTTATGAACAAATTCTGAATATAGACCCAAAGATTAGATTAGTTACAATATGTGATATTAATGGTAAAATGATGTATTCGGACTACCGTGAAGGTATAGAGAATTTACTTACGGCAGAAGAAAGCAAAAAGTCTCTGAATTTAGCCGTGAACGCATGGAAAATACGAAGGAACCTTGCATCAAAGATTGGAAAAGGTAAATATGTTATAGCGGAATATGAAAAAGTCAAACGCATCACCATACCGCTTGGCAGGAATCATCTATTATATATCACTACAGAAGTGGAAGCTGACCATTCGAATATAATTCAAAAGATTGGAGAATTACCATCACAGAAACAGGATTATTAAACTAACTCGAGTGTAGTATGTTAAAAGCTCATGCGAATTTACTCATTAGCCAGCCATATGAAAAATAACCCAGTAGTTATAATATTTACCCTGAGGTTCCAACTTCCGAACCTCTGACGTCCCTGAAGAGTCAAACTTTAACTAGCAGTCATAATAAAGCAATCTCATAACTAATAATAATTGAGTAGACCATTCATTATTATATCCGACGTGTCTGGCAAAAATAATTACAACAATGATGATCCTTTCTCGAATTGGTCAGACCTCATACACAAGTCGGTATACTCTGTTGATGGCAAAAATCTTGGCTTTCTTAGAAAGATCCACTCAGATTATATGGTCGTAGGAGCAGGTCTTATCAGTTTAAAAAGTTATTTTATCCCAAAATCACTTGCAGAGTCAGTCAGCAAAAAAGGCATCAGATTAAACATTACAGCCTATGAAGCACGTTCAAGATATTCATATGCAAAAATGAGAAGCATCGTTACTATTTTCAAATTTATGCCAAAATATACAGTAGAAGACAGAGTATTCTATGACAGATTCCACACACTGCGATATAGCATTACGAGAAACAGACTAGCAGCAGGAATTGCGTTTGTTTCTGGAATTCTCCTTTTGATTTCAGGATACAAGGCAACCCTGCTAATTTATCAAATAATCACGCAGGAGATTATGTTGCATACTACTCAAGAATTTTGGATGGTTCTATTGTTTCCACTTAGAATTCTAGCTATCATAAGCCAGCTTGGAGGAATTACCGTGCTCATAGGAGCAGGCTTGTTTGCAGTAAACAGGGTCAATCTTGGAAAATTTTTCTTATCGATTGGAACCGGCCAGGGAATGTTCACGATTGCCTTTCATATTCTTTCAGAGATATCGTCATCATCGTTTGGTATCTTGACATTTGGAAATCATTATGTTAGATGGCTAACATCATCTGCGGCTGGAATAGGAATATTGTTTGCTATAATGGCTCAATCAATCTCAAAAGGAAAAGGTGACAGTCTTATATCAAAGATATTAAGACGATTTGGAATAATAAAATTGTTATCGGCGCTAAAAAGGAAAATGTGAAACTAACAAGATAATGTATTGTGGTAAGACCCGCTCTCTCTTTTCATAAGTATAAATGCAAAATAATTTATGGCAAATTCTCAAGGTAGATGATAGAGATACTCCTCATCCACTGGGATAGTGGCTGGAATGAAAGAGGAAAGAAGATTGAAATGTATTCAATAGACCATGTTTTCCAAAAGAGGAAAGCTGATTGGGGAAAACGCGCGGTCCTCATTACAATAAATACCTATTATAATAAAGATTGACACAATGAGGCAGGCTAACTAAAAGTTCATTGATTCCTTGGTTGACGCCTTCTAAGCCATGCACCTGGTCATCTAATGGTAGCAAAAGTCTTTTTAGAGAAGTAATGTCATAATAAAATTGTTGTCTTACCCAAAAGACATTTTCTCTCGAATGTATGCAGAAGTAGGCAGAACTGGTCATGGTTTACTTTATCCAAAGGAAGAGAAAGTAAATACTGAAGAGTTAGACGATATTCTGCAAACGAATATCTTTAACACGATGTTGAGCCGGAGATCTCAAAGGAAATTTGAGAACAAAAAGGTGGAGGATTCGAAGGTCGAAATGATATTCGCTGCAGCTGATACCGCCCCGACAGCAGGTGGTTTTCAGGGGTTCGAGATTTATCATGTTAAAAATCCAGATATCAAACTGAAGCTTGTTGATGCATCTAATAATCAGCCATATGTAAACGCGCCTGTTGTCCTTGTTTTCTGTATGAATCCTGACAGGGTAAAAATGAACTTCGCACCAGACATTCTTAAAAAGTTTTCTCTACAGGATGCTACGCTAGCTGCAGCATATGCTCAGCTTGCAGCACATGCACTAGGTTTAAGCTCTATATGGATAGGCATGATAGACGAGGAAAAGGTTATGACAGCACTGGGCACAAAATATAAACCCTCATCAATACTATGTTTAGGATATCCTCAGAAAATACTTCAACCCAAACCAAAAAGAAGTCTTATCGGTTTGATTCATGAGGTTTGATAATTAAGTGAAATGCTTTTTCGAATTCGACCTCACAAGTTAGTCGAAATCAAAAAAAGGCGACAAAACGCCACAAGCAATAAGATAGTAGCATGAGAAGTTTGTCTTATATCCGGTAATTTTTGTTTCAGTTGCGGTTATGTGTTCAGCTCCTAACTTAAAATGCCATATGAAAAGCCAATCTATTCTTGTTGCCGATTCAGACCAAATTCATAACAATCAGGGCCCTTGTTGAGTTAATTCCTTGCATGACGACAGATACAGATACATTTTTCAATAGTCAAACCATATCCGGTCAGGACAGTATATTAGATAATGACAAATTCAGAAGAAGCTAGCATAGGAACTTCAGCACGTGTATCAAACACTAACAGGCCAAAAACAACTGCTACAGCCATTTCCTCTCTAAAATTTCCATTTGAACTTACAAAGGACCAGGTTGAAGCTGTTGATGCATGGATATCAAATGGCTATAGAGGTTCGATAATATATAGTACCGGAACGGGCAAAACGGAAATAGCGTTTGAATGTGCAAAAAGAGGTGCTGAGGCCACCTTACAAATGGATGGCGACAGCATCAATAATAATAACAATAATACCCATGAACCTTGTTTCAATATTCTCTTTCTCGTGCCACGCATTATATTAATCGAACAGAACAAAAAAAGGTTACTTGAATATGGTATCTCCAAAGAGAAGATAGGTGCCTATTTCGGAGAGCGCAAGGAAGTACGTGAAATAACCATAAGCACTTATCAGAGCGTAATTAACAATTTTGATCTTATTTTTAAAGCAAACATGATAGTATTCGACGAGGTACACTTAGTAAGCGATACCGCAACAACTCTAAGAAAGCTATTTGATGTTGTCATAGCAAGAGATAATGCTTGTAAAAAACAACTTTTAGGTCTAACTGCAACGATAGATGAACAAGATCCTAAATATAAAACCATTCTGTCATTGCTCCCACCAGTCAAAAGATATATGATAAATGATGCCGTGAGGGATAAAAGATTAGCAAAACCTGTTGTTATTCCAATTAAAACTAATCTGACATTTCAGGAGAAAAACAAATATGAACAATACTCTACTAGAATCAGAAATATCTCTAACTACCTTAATACATCTGATCCTAAATCAATAACTTTCCTATTAAGGAAAGGAGGACATGTATCTGGGTTGGCAAAATCGTGGTTTGCAATTGTCAAAGAGAGGAAGAATCTGCTTAGTTGTGCTGAAAATAAACTATTAGCAACGGCAAATTTGATAGAACAAAGACACCCTAATGAAAGAATCATGATTTTTAGCGAAACTATTGAATCTATTGAGAAATTAAAAAAATTGTTACTACATAGAGGAATAAAATCAATGGTAATAGATAGTAAATTAAAATCAAAAGAAAGACAAAAAATATTAGCAGAATGGGGAAGAGAGTTCTTTCCATTACTTTCAGTGCATACACTGGAAATAGGATATGACGTACCGGACGTTAAGGTAGCAATAATACTAGCGACAACGTCCAATATCCATCAAATAGTACAAAGAATTGGAAGAATAGTAAGAAAAGCCGAAGGAAAGGATACAGCATTGATATACACTATATCACTATCACATACCCATGACACCAATACTTTAGCTTTGGTAAGACAGGCAACAAATATGGAAAATCAATCGGTGCAGCACGATACGCTTGATAACTATATCTTTTAAACTATCGATCAGCAGTAATCATCAATCAGCTCCATCTCTATTTGGATCAAACAATTGGACGATGGACGCGTCATATTAGATGTCAATACGGAACATCTGCGGATATATTGCACAACATGCACAAGATTAATAAATAAGCTATTCACTATATTGCTGAACAACATGAATAGAGACCTTCAACCCAATGTCTTTAATGGATTCGGGTGTATAATTGAACAGTCATTAAGCAAATGTTTACAGTATAAGCTAAGAGAAGTCAAAGGGCATGGAATGATAAATGAATTTTATTATCGATTGAATAGCCGGCTTGTGAGAAATCTATACAAAACAAGCGGAGTTATCTCTGGGTAATCAGAATGGCCCTCGGTTTTGATACAGAGCAGCTTAGAGTTTTAAGCTGGCGTGCAAGCACTAAAGATATTGCAGCAGTAGTAGGCCCGCCTGGGTGCGGCAAGACAACAGTTGGGAGTGCCTTAGCTGTCACCATGGTAGCTGAAGGTCTAGCTAACAGGGTTCTGCTTGTAGCCTATACTAATGCTGCTGCCAATGAGTTTTGTCTGGAGCTCTGTGACATGCTCGGTCCAGTGGGAGCAAAGACGCTATGTCTCAGAACCGGTAATCCAACAGGATTTGATCCCTCAATACCAATCCCTTTTAGCGGATCTGCCAATGAGATCCAAAAGAAGAGCATTATAATATCTACAAACCTATCACTCAAAAAATTACCCTCAATGATGAGGTTTGATAACATGATTATTGATGAAGCCGGTGTTGAAAGGTTAGAACATTTACTGTGGCCTTTATGGTTTGGTGTCAATCACAACATAGCACAGCAATACAAGAGTAAATATCATACTTCTTCTGCTACTAATGCTTCTACACAAAGCCCTTCCCAGATCAGCGATCTTATGGCACTGATATCGCAATGTGGTACCGTTGCCACGGTTGTCGGAGACCCAAAGCAATCGAGACCTATCAGCCCAGTGCAAGTGGATTACAGCGCAATCGAATGGGTGATAAAGAAATCGACCTCGGATACATTGCGTATTTCACATCGTCTTCCAGATAGACTATCTGGACTTGTTGATGAATTCGCTGAATATGATGGATTGAGATCTGCTCCAGACATAGGCTCGAGAAGACTGATCTTAGACTGCCGGCCAGATATAGAATTTTGCGAGGTTATTCAACCTGATGAAGTCGCAACATGGGTTGATATCAATGGCAACGAGAAGCCTATGGGTCCTTCTTCGTGGGCGAATGATACGGAAGCTAAAGCATGTGCGAAGATCTGTAATCATTTAATTCGCATAACACGTAAAAATAAATCTATTGCTGTTATCACTAGGTTCAAGGCTCAAAAGGTAACCATAATAAGACATTTGCAGAGAATGGGACACACAGATATCAAGGTAACTACCACCACAGGCGCCTTAGGGACTCAGGCTGATATTGTTCTTTTTTCATTAGTTAGAAATAACCCTGAGCGAAATGTGGGTGCCGCAGGAGCATTGCAAGATCTGAATGTTGCTATTTCTAGATCAAAGGAAAAATTAATAATTCTAGGTAACTTCGATATGATGATAAACGGCTGGAGTGGTATTTCATCTAGCGGTAGGCATTGCTACAAGAGTCCAGCAAGGAAGCTGGCACGATTAATAGACTCGAAGTATGGAAAAGTCATTGGAGCGCCACGAATACTATGTAGCTAGCTTTTAGTAGTTTACCATTGTCAAAGAGATCCCATATACCGCAAAATGTCGACTGTCTAAGCCTTACTGGATTATCAACTCATGTCATATAGATAATGCTTTGTGGTTTGAAATGCTTGGATGATTTTTACGATATGATCGATAGTAACGGAAGAAGGTATCGTTTGGATAATCCCGTGGCATTGTTAGGAATTGGGACTAAAGATAGTGTAAAGAAAATATGCAACACCTCTACAATCAAGGTCAGCTAAATCAAGGTAAGCTAATTGAATCTAAACAAGTCACTGTCCCAGCCTACCAAAGGTATTTCGGCAAAATCTAGGTAGTTCCAATTCAATTGACATCCGCCCTACACCATCACAAGCATTCTCGGAGAATAATCAAAACTTGTTCTCATGAACGTGATTTTGTTCTCGACCCTTTTTTTGGTCGAGGTGACTTGTGCTGGTTACTATTTCAGCCTAGCAAGAACATACTAATCAGAATATGATTTGAGCAATTATTACACATTGGAAAATAAGGCTTGGGGAGCTTTCAGGAAACAAGGTTGGCACCAGTATTTTGAACTATGTCTTACACCCTGACTTTTTAGCATTCTCTATGGATAGCCTTCACGACCTTCATTACCACAATTTGTATGAGGATGCTAAGTAATATGCTCCTCAGTTTTATCTTCTCTACTGCTCTTCTTTAGTGAAGACAATATTGCATCAGCTTTATGCTTAGTTTCGAGCCATTCCTTTTGTGGAACGGAGTCCATTACAATTCCTGCGCCGGATTGCAGGTATGCCTCACTCTTATTTACAAACAGGGATCTAATAGTTATAGCAAAATCACACGATCCGTTAAACGAAAAATAACCTACCGCACCTGCATATGCTTCACGAAGCTCGGGCTCTAGTTCATCAATTATTTCCATCGCACGGACTTTTGGAGCACCAGAAACAGTCCCAGCTGGGAATACCGACTTGAAGGCATCATAGGAATCGTACTTATTCTGAAGGTATCCTGTTACATGCGATACAATGTGTTGCACATGACTAAATCTTTTTACTGTCATACAGTCGTTGACCTTGACTGTTCCATATTTGCATATTCTTCCCAAATCATTACGAGATAAATCAACCAGCATAGTGTGTTCTGCAATTTCCTTTTCATCGTTAAGTAAATCTTTTCTAAAGTCCTCATTTCTCTTTTCATCCTCTACAATAGGCCTCGTTCCTGCAATTGGAAAAGTTTCTACGTAATCTTTCGTGATGCGAAGAAGCATTTCTGGACTTGAGCCTATAATACACCTATCAGCCATCTTTAGCAAATACATATAAGGCGAAGGATTAATTTCTCTTAAACATTTGTAAACAGATAGCAAACTACCCTTTACATTAAATTTCATCTTCTTTGAAAGAACCACTTGAAAAACGTCGCCATCATGGATGTATTTCTTTGACCTCTTAACTATTTTGATAAATTGACTTCTGCTCAAATTACTTTTAGGAATTGAATAAGAGAAAGGCTGAGGATCATTTATTTGAGTTTTACTTGTAATTTCTTCTAGTGTCCTCAACCTAGACTTGTCTCCGATATGGAAATAGTAGGCTTGATTTTCTGCATGATCATAGAGTAGCCCATCTGTGTATATTCCAAATTCCAATAGTGGAAAATGTTTTTGTCCTTTACCTTTAATTGGCAGATGTTCCCAGAATCGTACGGCGTCATAACTTATGTAACCAACTGCACCCCCGATATATCTGAATCTGCATTCTTTTATTATTGGTACAATTTTTTTCAGAAACGATAAAGGTTCTTTAACTTTGAATTTATCAATTAATCTATTATTACGGTCATAAACAAAAAATCTATCCGAAGTGCAATTGACTGTTAGGTCTGGATCAAATCCAATGATTGACATTTCAGAAAGTTCTTTTGGGCCAACAAGTGATTCCAAAATGAAAATTTTGTCATAGACGTTATATAAAGCAGTGAAGAGTTCAAACAGGTTTAGTTCTGTATCTAACTTGCGTACATTAAATTTAAGATCTGACGCAGGGCCAAAAATAATCACCAAATATATTGTCTTTCAAAACATCCAACTAAGCGTATTTACCTGATATGATTTAAACATTGTGTATAGCGACGAATATTCAAGGTCGTAACAGTGATTGTGCATGATAAGAAAGTGTATCTATCGATTTATCTGACACGATTTACGAACTAGGTAATTCCCATGATGTATGTGATCTATGAAGTTATCTAATGTAAAATCTCTTGTGACATCGATTTTCTCTGAAGATATCCATCTATCTTAAATCACTCATGTCAGGCTTTTCGTTTAATTTAGGAAAGCCGTTAGCTACGAGTGGTTTTCTCGCCATAAAACCCTCGTCTTTTCCATGCCAAAATTTGACTCCAGTTTCACCAGCTTTCCAGCATAGCCAAACTTCTTCATCAAATCGCATCGAAGGAAAATCAAGCAGACCATCGTCGACACTTTTTATTACA
>DATDFS010000120.1:0-3562 GCA_036522495.1 Nitrososphaeraceae archaeon
CCACAAGCCAAAAAGTCTAAGTTATACTGAGGCAGCAGCTTTACCGATTGGAGCCATGAGATCTATGAGTTATTCTTCTCATAATAGGTAAAGACCTACTTTCAAAGTTCTCTGCACAGAAGGTAGAAGCCGGAATGAAAGTCATGCTTTAGAATCAGTTCATGAATCTGTAGAATAGCGATACTATCTAAATTGAAAACGGTATCTATAGTATCAATATGGAATTAAGCTACACACTACTTTCTATCTGTAACGTTTTATACTACGTTAATAATCTGCAAACATGACTATCAAGCATAGAAAAGACAAAAATAAAGATTACCGTGTGAAAAACATGGTGAAGGATTATTCCATAAAACCAGATACTATTACATCGATCTTTCAAAACATGGCAAAGTCCGGTGGCTTTGAATCAAGAAACCTTTCAACTGGTTTAGATATTCTGCAGAGTATGCAAGCCGACGTACAATGTACAAAGTTCCTGTCCTTTGTTGGAGCATTGATATCTACAGGTGTTCGAGGAATTATCCGTGATATGATAAAAAACAAAATGTTTGATTGCATAATTACTACCTGTGGTGCTCTCGATCATGATATTGCTAGAACTTATGGTAATTACTATGCAGGTGAATTCGGATTGAACGATTATTCACTATTCAAGAAAAAAATCCATCGTCTAGGCAATGTGTTGATCCCAATCCACAATTATGGGCCATTGATCGAAGAAAAAGTGCAGGCATGCCTAAAGGACTTGTACTACAAAGAGGGAAAGCGTGGAATTTCAACATACGAAATCGTTGATTATATTGGCAGCACCCTTAGTCAATCATCATTTTTGTATTGGGCCCATAAAAACGAAATTCCAATTATCGTTCCTGGTATAGTAGATGGTGCAGTCGGAAGTCAGATTTGGTTTTTTTCTCAGCAGCACAGAGATTTCAAAATTGATATACTAATGGATGAGACTAAGTTATCGGATATAGTATACGATTCAAAGAAATCGGGGGCATTCATGGTTGGCGGCGGTATCTCAAAACATCACACGCTTTGGTGGAACCAGTTTAGAGGCGGCCTGGATTATGCAGTATATATTACAACTGCGTCAGAATGGGATGGAAGTTTGAGCGGCGCTCCTGTAGAAGAAGCAATTTCATGGAGTAAAGTTACGACGAAAGCTCGACATGCAACAATTCATGGTGAGGCATCTACGCTGTTGCCCTTTCTGTATGCTGCTCTCCTAGAAGGTAGAGGTTGAATATATATTAGCAAACAGAAGTAACATGAGCATAGCTACTGTTGCTATTTGATCCACGGACCTGTTGCCGTTATATCCTTCAATATTTCTGGTGTCACCTTCTAACAATCTTAAACCAGTGTGAACACTATCGACATGCTTCGATAGTTCTGTACTATCTTTAAATTTGGCCTGGCAGTACGGGCAGGATACTTTGCTGTCACGGCCTTCGTTTGTCATGATTACTATTGACGTGTACACTCAATTGATTTATTGTTAGCATTGTATGGTGACGATTAGACACACTATCCGTATGTTTGGACCTAAGTAATTATTACGATATATCCTTACTTTGAGAAGGAATATGGAGGAGAGAGCATGATATATTTGTCCCAAACAATTGAGCGATAAATGCAGTCAAACTAAATATCAATGACGATCAAGAAATTGCATAAGAGAACTAGCTCAATTCCTTCTGTAACAAGGAGCTGGTGGGCAAATTGTGATCAATAATGCGTTCTATTCTCCGCCTAATTCATAGTCGATGGTGGTTAATTTTCCTTCATAGAGTGTAGCATGGATCTCATCTTTCAAACCCTGTGCTCTTTGAACTATTTCTTTTAGGGTATCACCACTTACACGAAATTTATATTTCTTTATAACTTGTGTCGTACTATCTTTAATAGTGAAAACAGCTGTTGTCTGGTAGATCATTTCTATTTTATCTTCTTATCTTGGATTTTAATTTTTGGAATTGAATACCTATTGTAATAATTCAAAGTATTATAATAGGATGATTTATCAGGATAAGTATTATAACATTTGGGCATAAGCTTTTATTACTTGTTATTTCTAGACCGCAAAGTATCATGAATACCTCTTATCATACTTAGATGGCGTATGCGAGTGGGGTCAAAGACAGGTAGTACTTCATACGACCGGATAAGCAACTCTATGGCTTTATTCAAGCGATGGCCCGACCTTAATATATTACATACAAGATAGTAGCAGAAATAACTTCTTGTATTATTTTCAACTCTGAGATGATGTCGTTGATGAAGATATCGTCAATCTAAGACTGACCTTCAATCGCAATCAAAGTTAGTGTCGATTTGATTTTATCGGTCCTTCTTATATGCCATGTAATAGCTTCTTTCAATTTATCAATCGTGTCTGCGCTAATCTTTGCAATTAAATCATAAGAACCATATGCCTGATATATTTCCGTTAATTCTGGCAACTCCTTTAGTTCTTTCATTATCTCTTCCTCAGAACCATATTCACAGTTAATTAGTACATAGGCGGCTGCCATATATACAATACCACGCAGCAAGTACTTAAATCCTGATGATACGTTTCCTTATCTTTTGCAACTGCGAAGGTTGATTTCCCAAACTAATTGTTAATTTGTCGCGCTTTACCTATCAATAGATGTAATCATTGCTTTGAAACTCTGCTAGAATACGGTTGCAGTAAGAAAATGGGCAAAGGGTGGATAGTATCCAACCCTCCATTATTAGTTATTAGTCATAGCTTTTCTATCCAGTTTTGTCTCTTCTCCTTCCTGCTTTTTCTTTTTTTCTTCTTTTCTATGCTGCTCATAAGCTTCTCGACCGTATGTAGAAGGAGACTCTATATTATCTTCAGACGCGTTTGTGTTGCTCATAACTCTTCCCTATTGATTGACCGACTACTATATAAAATGCATAAACAAATTAGGCTCTGTAAAGTTAAGATTATAGCGCCACAAATTAACATTTATCCAATGATTTTGTAAGCAAATAAACACAGCTGCATCTGATCAGCCTCAACAGAGCCCTAATGAAAGTAAGGTGGAAGGGAAGTGTTAGTATCATTAGGAGTTTGTGATGATAAGGTACTGGCTGAGGTAGATGGAGATGATGATGATGATGATGACGATGTGGTAGCATTGGTATCTGGAGTAGATGGCGATGATGATATGGGAGCTCCAGTACCTGAAACTTTTGGTGAAACGACAGGACCTGTTGATCCTCGAGGACTTGGCCCTGGAGGTCCTGCAGGCCCTTGCTTACCTTGAGAACCATTCAAACCTCGAGGTCCAGGTGGACCAGCCGGTCCTATATCGCCTTTTGGCCCTGGAGGTCCTGCAGGACCTGTGAGATGAAGGTTGCTGTTAATCAGAGCTGAGGACGACGACCCGCCTGTCTGGTTATCACTACGGCTAGTAGGCTTTTGGGTAACTTGGCTATTAGTAGACGATAACGACCATATAAGCGCAGTTATGGCTACGGCTAGAGCAGCACTATAAAGAAGAATCTCTTGGCTTTTTGAGATAAACATTAAATG
>DATDFS010000121.1:0-2396 GCA_036522495.1 Nitrososphaeraceae archaeon
GATACTTTGATGACTTTCTTCTCAAAGTGATGGTCAAGCAGATGAGTAAACCCTTTGATTTGTTGCTTGGCAGAAAAACGTATGAGATATTTGCGGCTTACTGGCCGCATGCGAATACTAGCGAAAATCCATTTGCAGCCAGAATTAATAACGCCAAGAAATATGTAGCTTCAAAGACGCTTACAAAGCTTGACTGGAATAATTCCGAATTAATCAACAGCGACGTCTGGAATGAAATTAAAAAAATAAAGGAACAGGGCGGACCAGAAATACAGGTTCATGGCAGCGGTAACCTCATTCAGATGCTTTTGAAACACGACTTGGTTGACGAACTCTGGCTAAAGATATTCCCAATCACTCTCGGCGTTGGCAAACGATTGTTTGCAGAAGGTACGATTCCGGCTGGATTCAAACTTCTTGAAAGCGAGATTTCACCAAGTGGAGTCATCATCGCCTCGTATGAGCGTGCAGGCGAAGTTAAGACAGGGTCGTTTGGTCTTGAGACTCCCAGCGAGGCAGAACTTGCTCGTCGCAAACGGCTAAACGAAGAGGAGTAAGATTGGAGTCCAAGAGTTAGAAGGATATGTTCATGGACTCGAGAATCATAACCAACAACAACAAGAAATTCAAAATGAATAGATGATTTCTTGACTATGTGGTAAAGGCAATGTTTGCAGCAGCGCTGAAAAAGAATAAGTATTTTGTCGGCCTTGATTTTGCAGTATATACATGCCCTTCTACAATGTAGGTTTACGACACTAGGCCATTTGTTTGTATAGACAAGGCTTTATTCTATGTGAGCAAATTGCCACTGTTAGAACGTTATAAGTTTCCAATTCAAGAAGCGTCTTTCGACAGATGCGGCGTTATGCCTAATTCAAGAATACAATCAGTCATCGAATGAACTTGGAGAGTTGCTTCGCTGTATCAACGACCTGATCCAAATCTGGGTCCATTAAACCAAATATCACATGATTAACTCCTATATCCTGTAATCTTCCGAGATCACTGCCAATATCATCAATTGTTCCACTGAACAGAGACCTCTGTGCCCTCTTTTTTCCAGATTCTTTTACTTCAGGAAACACTGCGGTGATAATTTCTATATGGTGGTGTCTGTCTTTCTCTTTCAATGTCTTGATACCGTTTGTAATATAATCTAAAGAACCTGATGCAGTTGGCAGCCACCCGTCCGCATATTTGGCAATCCTTGAAAATGTCTTCTGAGTGAACCCGCCCAGATAGATTGGAATACGCGGCTTTTGAATTGGTTTAGGCCCTATTTTCGAAGCAGGTATATTATAATATCTTCCTTTGAACTCAACTACATCTTCAGTCCAGATCTGTGATAATGCTTGGATAAACTCATCTGCTCTTGCTCCTCTATCCGCAAATGGAACATTAGAGGCCATATACTCGTCTTTTGACCAACCAATGCCAAGACCACAAATACACCTTCCCTGTGATAAAACATCCAGAGTTGCAAATTGTTTTCCTAAAATAACGGGATTATGAAATAACATATCTATCACACAAGTTCCTAATGCGATCTTGTCTGTTTTTGCCGCAACAAAAGTAAGTGTTTCTAGAGGATCAAGCACATTTTGTAGAGCAGTTGGAAGATTACCATCAGGTGACCCGGGATATGGTGTTTGTGGATTAATAGGCCAGAGTAATCTCTCACCAACCCAGAGAGAATCGAATTGTTCTTGCTCGGCCATCGTTGCCAGCTGAATGATATTTTCTTTTGTGGCCTGTGAGCCGAATTGTGGTAGGTATATGCCAGCCTTCATAACAATACCGCACATTCGGCGGATAAAACATTTTCACGCCTACCAAACCAAATCAAAACTACTATTACAATGTATACCGTGAAGGCATTTTAGAGATAGCAAACTCGTTACTGAAGATCTTGACAAACCTGATGGTGGATAAGACAATAGTTGCAGCAGTAAAAGAAAATATCTTTTTACCGCATCAATCTGAGCAAAGCGGTATGATGTGCGGAGGTCTTGGATTCTGGCTAAAGTCAAATGCATTCAACAAGTTATTTGAGCGCTTGGATATGATGAAAATAGCAATTACCTGTACGTCAAAAGTGGAAGCAGATAGATAAACTTCTATAATCTTTCCTATTTGTCATAGATGTACCGAATAGCTATTTGGTTTCATTCCTATTCTTCCATTCTGTATTGTATATATGAGAAATGCATTCCTTTTTCGATACAGTAGAAAAATGAGATTGCATTTGCACTAGAGAGTAGTAGTAGCAGCAATAAAAGCAAATGCGAAACATGAATGACATCGCAAGTTAAGATAATAATCGTCGGTCATCTAAGAACCCTTTCCGTTGTTGGTTATTGTTATGATTATTATATTTCTCTAAAAACACCATT
>DATDFS010000122.1:0-2615 GCA_036522495.1 Nitrososphaeraceae archaeon
ATCATATATCTAAATAAAATAAGCTATAGCAAAAGAAACGAGATAGCATATTTGAAGATTGGAGTCCAAGAGTTAGAAGGGTATGTTCATGGACTTGAGAATCATAATCAACATCAACAACAAGAAATTCAAAATGAAAGATGATTTCTTGACTATGTGGTAAAGGCAATGGTTGGCGTTAGCGATGAAAAAGAATAAGTATTTGTCGGCCTTGATTTTACAGTTTTTACATGCCCAAACATCCATACGTCCTAATCGATATACTTCCTTGTCTGTAGGTGGCACTGATGCTACAATTAGATTCATTTTGTAATTTGTGCTGTAGTCGGTTTTCCTCTCTGAAGGTGTGGAATTTGTTCTTCTTGGTGAAAGGAGAATGAAGAAAAATACTAATCCAAATCAGAACCCATTTATTCCTTCAATAGTCTTTTTTCAATTTCTTCTTGCTGCTCTGGCGTTGCATGTATAGTTTCCAGTTCCGTGACTCTAGGTATCTTTCGTTCTACTGGTAATGATGGCACAAATTCAAGAGTATCTTTAGAGACGTCTGGGTTTGAATATTCTTCTTTTAGCTTCTTCATATTTCATCTCAACTAGTGCTATACGACAAATTACGAAACTTAATTTAAGAATAGCTTGTGAACATTCTCTTTCGTGATATGAAGTTTGTATACTTCAGTATCCTTTAATATAAAGATCTGATCGTGCATTTCAAATAATTCAATCATGTTTTTTATATCAGAATTTATTAAATTTTCAGTCTTATAGTTACAGTAGATCAGACCAGATAGTCTGTTATTATCATAAAGTTGTTCTACAGTCATTGCCTCTTTTAATGAACTTTTAGCTATATCATTTATGAGAAAATCCATACAGCATAGTTGCTTGTTATTAGCACCGTCTGCGAGTTTTGTCATGACTTGTCTGCAATATTTTGTAATGTCTTTTTGGTTTGTTGTATATGTTTGCTGGTGTTTTGCTGTGTTAATGTTATTTGTATAATAATAATATGGCATCACAGTACCGTCATACCATTTCAATTTGGATAGAAGCTCAGTCTCAGGACTATGTGGTGGTCCACAGAAGCACCTAAACAAATCACCTTCCTTGGCTAGTCTATCCATTGATTTCAGCAGACCATTCATAGATCCGTCGTCCGAGTAGATAACCAAATAATGCTTTTTGGGAATATCTTGTTGGTGCTTTAGCCACTTATCTACAGCATCTTTTACAATAGAATTAATAGAAACTCCTTTCTGATTAGCTAACTTGCCTAGATCTGAATGAACTTGATCATCAAACCCTCTAATTATCAAATCACGCGTCATAGTCAGTATTTCGTATTAGCCATTTTTAAATGTAATGATATCGTGATATCAAATCGATACAATTATATAATGATATCATGATATCGTATACCATGAAAACACTTGAAATGATTGGATGGACTTCATTGGGCTTCGTCCCAACATATGTAGGACTTGAAGTAGCATCTCGCAAACTGGCAAGAAGAATATATGCAAAACCATTGTTGAATCTGAGGGGTAAAAGATAGTGCCAAAATTCCTAGATGTCCACAGTTTAAAAGGCTTAGATGAAGAAACACTAAGAAAAACACAGCATGCGCCCAAAGATGAATTTGGGATAACACATGACAACATACTCTATAATAGAGATGAAGACAGGTTTTATTGTCTCTTAGATGCACCAAGTAAAGAGGCAGTGGAAAAACATCATGAAAAACATGGGTTCAAGCCTGAATGGATTACAGAAGTAAAAACTACTATTGGAAAAGAGGGAGAATAGAAGAATATTTTTGAATACAAAGTCTCGTCTGATGCGTTCCTTCACAACTTCTTCTCTACTCTCTTTTTTGCTACTGTTAATATTGGTCAAATTGCGCTCTTCCCTTCACTTTTTCCCATTACAATCATGTATTTGCATCAAGTGTTTCAGTCTTGATTTTACAGTTTTTACATCCAAGTAGTAATAGAATCCTAAAATGCGGTGCCTCTTATGAATGCATGCTGTATGCTGTCTCTGGGGGTTAATTTGTTTTCACCGTGTGACATATTTCAATCTGTCACATGCTGAAAGTATTTTGTACCCAGATACAATCATTATTTTTCTTGAGTTCTTAATTAAAATTTAACTAATACCTATCATATCATGCAGTGTTAGTGATATAAATGGTATTGCCACGATGTGATATCATGCTGTAATGTTTAAAATATCCAAAAATGATGTAATTAAAGTCAAAACATAGACGGATGAGGATATCGATGTAGCTAAAGTAGCAGAATTGCTTTCTGAATAGTCATGTGTAATATGAGATATGTTGTTAATAGCGAACATATTTGGCTATATTACTAGCAAGAGTTCAATAGCTATCAGAAAGCCTATATACACATACATCATTCTTAGAAGGGCCAAAGAGCTATGAGTCATAGGGTATGTACCAACCTAAGCATTGTGATAGCAGCCTTTGTTTTGCTCATTCTTTCTTCATCATCTATGGATGCTATTACAGCGGCAGCTAATAAGGCTATAATGCATGTCAATAATATTAACAGCAGTGGTAGTACTCATAGTCTGCAGGCAAATAACACCCAATC
>DATDFS010000123.1:0-3239 GCA_036522495.1 Nitrososphaeraceae archaeon
TTCTACTCCAAATTGAATTCAATATGCTGATTATTTGGTAGTTGTCTGTAGTGAATACTCTGCTTGTTTGAAATCCTCTTTTGGATGGGTTATTTCTTCTATTTTTTGTCGTTTCTTTGCAAAATTTGGCCTGTACCTTCCAAGTAATATTGAATTTCCTACTACTGTTACGGAACTCATAGCCATTGCTAAACCAGCAAGCATGGGAAGCCATCCAAATATTCCAACACCAAGAAATGGCACCAGCACTCCACCAGCAATTGGAATCAATCCAGCATTATATGAAAAGGCCCAAAATAGATTTTGTTTTATCTTGGATACTGTCTTTCTTCCTAAATCAAGTGCTGTAACAACATCTCTTATATCGTCTTTAATCAGTATGATGCCACCAGTCTCTTTTGCAACATCTGTTCCAGAACCTATGGCAATCCCTAAATGTGCTCTTGCTAATGCTGGTGCGTCATTAATTCCATCCCCCACCATGGCGACGACTATTCTCTTTTCTTCTTGTTCTTTTAACATGGAGATTATCTGTTCTTTCTCATGCGGTAGTACTTGTGCTATAACCCTACCTATTCCAAGTTTGGATGCAACTGCTTTAGCAGTTCTCTCGTTGTCTCCTGTCAGCATTATCACTTCTATTCCCATAGTTTTCAGCGAATCAAGTGCTTCCTTTGTGTTTTCTTTTAGGGTATCTGCAAGTGCAATTACTCCTGCAAGTTTGTTATCTATTGCGGCAAGAATAGCTGTTTTCCCCCCGGTTTCAAGCTCTCTAAGAGTTGTATCTACAGTTTCGGTAACCAGAATATTGTTATCATTCATTAACCTTTTGTTCCCAATAAGTATCGTATGATCTGCATACCTTGCTTTAAGACCATGACCTGATACAGCTTCAAACGAATCTGGATTTGATATCATAATGCCTTTTTCTCTTACCTTATTAACGACTGCTTGACCTAATGGATGCTCCGACCCAGATTCTGCGATTCCAACAAGTCTGAGTAATTCACCTTCTCCCATTCCAGACAGATCTATTATATCGGTTACAGAGGGCTTACCTTTTGTCAAGGTCCCAGTTTTATCAAATACTATTGTCTTTACTTTCTTTGCTATTTCCAAATACTCTCCCCCTTTAAACAGTATTCCATTTTCAGCTCCTTTCCCTGCACCCATCATCAATGCTGCTGGCGTTGCAATACCTAGAGCACATGGACATGCGATGATTATTACAGATACAAATGCCAAAAGTGAAAATGTTACTCCTATACCACCAATCAAATACCATCCAAGACCCACACCTATTGCTATTCCTAGCACTGCTGGAACAAAGTATTTAGCAACTTGATCTACTAGCCTTTGCATCTGTGCCTTTCCAGTTCTTGCTTCTTCAACTAATGTGATAATTTGAGAAAGAACAGTATCCTGACCAACTTTTGTAGCTTTGACTTTGAGCATTCCACTTTTGTTAATTGTAGCACCTATTACGTCGTCTCCTTGTTTCCTATCTATAGGAATGCTTTCACCTGTTACAGCCGATTCGTCGACTGAAGACAAACCATCTATTACAACTCCATCAGTTGGTATTCTCTCTCCAGGCCTTATCACCATCACTTGTCCTTCTTGCACCTGTTCAATAGGAATCTCAATTTCTACTTCTTCCCCTTCTCTTATAACTTTGGCCATCTTTGGTTGAAGATCTAGTAGTTTTCTAACAGCATCAGAGGCTTTTGCTTTGGTTCTTGTTTCAAGCAACCTTCCAATTAATATCAAGGTGATGATAATTGCTGCAGTTTCAAAATACACTGATTTAAATGGGAAATACCAAGGAGCTATAGTAACTATTGCACTATACAAATAAGCAGCAGTTGTTCCAATTGCGATGAGTGTATCCATATTGGATGCTTTTGCCTTAATTCCATCCCATAATCCCATATAGAAGCGCCATCCTATCCAGAACTGTAAAGGAGTAGCTAATGCTAGCATTGCATAATTACTATAAGGCATCATGTCCATAGGAAATAGGCTACCTAGTTGACCTGGGAGCATGTGAGGCAAACTAAGAATCACTATAGGTGTTGTTAATGCTATGCTTATGGCAACATACATCCTGAGCTTTCTTAGTTCCATTTCAGGCTGCATGAATTCAGCTAGGCATTGCTTACTGCAAAAGTAATATTCTCTTCCGTCTTTGTTGTATCTTATAGAATCAGGTTTTTCTTCTACGAACATTCCACATACAGGATCTTTTGCCATTGTCATATTGTTAGATATACATGAATATAACACATGGGCTTTACAATTGTAAAAATATAATAGACTATACAGCTAGGAAAAGTGTAATAATATGCCTTTTCAACTAGATTCTTATGATGTATCTATTCTGAAAGCATTGTTCAAAGATGGTCGTAAGTCATTTCGTGAGATCTCTAGGGAAACCGGCATAACAACACCAACAGTAAAGGCAAGATTTGACCGACTCATGAATGTAGGATTTATAAAATCTGTCTCTCCAATCCTTAATTTTGATATAGTGGGAGATGATATCTGGAAATTGGAACTTGAAAAGACTAAGAGAAATGGGGGTTCCTCTGAGGCAATAATAAGACAAAGTGAAGAAGTACAAAAGAAGAAGAAGGAGGAGGAAAAACAATACAATCAATTACTTCAACAGCAGGATGCCAAAATCAGAATTAAAAAAGGAATGAAAATAAATTTAAATTGCGAATTTTGTCAGGGTCATATCTTGGGTAGTCCACATGTGTTCAAATTTGCAAATTACGAGCGATTTTTCTGCTGTACTGGATGCATGTCTGGTTACAAGAAAAAATATGCCGGAAGAATAGAGTCTATAAAAAGAAGGTTTGAAGGAGAAATCTCTAGTCTGTGACAATTACGTCAATATAGTGACAGCTGCTGAAGCTACTAGTATAATTTCAGTACCTGTATTTGTGAGGGTTATAATGGAGCTGATTTTTACAATATGCTGAACACAGATGGACTTTCTGTCCATCTACTTCCGAGATATGTTGTACCGTCTTTTCGTCAATCATCATAATACATACAGGATCTCTTACCATGCCGTACATAATGTGTATAATCAGAAATATAATATCATGTCGACAAATAAAGAAAATATTTTTGCATTGTGTCTAGTGTCTGACCAAAGAGAGTCCAATCTCTGATTGAAACTAAGCTGCGGATAACTGCTACTCAGGATATTAGTCCAGCACATATGAATG
>DATDFS010000124.1:0-8882 GCA_036522495.1 Nitrososphaeraceae archaeon
TATAAGCACAATTTCGTTAGGAGCAAAAAAAGCGTTATACAGAGAAATTTGATTATTATACAGAACATCTGATACCAAAGATAGCATATTATAGTCTGGTTTTTGATTAGTCTGCCGTCGATCTTGATCAGATGAATCAATAGCAGAAGCAGCAGCCGAAGATGGCAGGGTGATAGTGATCTTTGAAAGTCCTTCTTTTATCTTACCTTCAAACCTTTTAGATGCAGTTGATACAATATTTCTAATTTCCTCAATGTCTTCTGCAAATAGTGTCAGTTGTTTATTTGTCTGAATCAGGTTGTAACTTCCGCTTTCATTTTCAAATACTTCGTCGAGCAGATTAAAGATCTCATCAAATTCTTTATCGCTAAAATCTATGTCAATTATGCTGCCTGTTAATGACATCCTAGCACCGCCCATTCGATTATTTATATCTGGTTTGTCTTCCTTTTCTTGTTCTTTGATTAATGTGTCTGCAAACCGTTTAATTGCAACGACTATAGTACCGATCTGAACCTCGATACCTGTAATTTCTTCTACCGCAGGTTTGATTTTTTGCGCTAGAGCTGTGTAATTGGCTATACCTGATAAGAGCGCTTGAAAATATAGATTGTTTGAGGCGAGAATTGTCCTTATTGCCTGGGGGACTGACTGATGGTACTCTAGTGCACGACGGTCATACATACATGTTATAATCACATTATATAGGTAATAAAGCTTTTGCTACGTAAGTAAAATTTATATATTGTAATATGTATTACAGTATGTTAGGTGAAACAATCAAAAATGTGGAGAGATCCGTTTTGGGGTATTAGAAACACGAGTAGAATTTTTGAAGAGATGGACAAAGAGTTTGAAGAAGCAGAGGATATGCTAGGGAGGGTTTTCAGGACAGCCCGGCAAATAAATCCGTCCGATCTTGTAGGCAACTTTCCATACTACTATGGATACCAGGTAACAATAGGTCCTGATGGCAAACCCCGTGTAAGGGAATTCGGCAATGTAAGACCAACTGCCAAGGGCCTTGTAGAACAAAGTGGTACAAGAGCTCCATTAGTGGATACTGCCTTAGATGAGAAACAAAATACATTGAAAATCACTGCCGAGATGCCTGGTGTAAACAAAGAAGACATCAAAGTGGATGTGTCTGACCAATATGTCACTATACATGCAGAGAAAGGCGAAAAGAAGTACCATGCTGACATACCAGTGGATGTTGAGTTAGATGATGCTTCTGCAAAGGCGACTTACTCAAATGGCATACTGGAGCTCAAGATCAAGCTAAAGCAAACTCCCAAATCAAAGGCTAAAGAGATAAGAGTGGAATAAAATATTCCACATTATTTTTGAATCTAGGTGACAAGATAAGAATATGAATGATGATAATAAAAATAACAATTTGACATTGAGGGTGACTGAGACTAACCCCAAGTTCGTTGGCAGGGGGATAGCACTCGTTGATCCAAAGATAGTAGAGAAGTTGGGTTTATCTACGGGAGACGTAATTGAAATTAGGGGTTCTAGAAAGAAAACTTTTGTCTTGTTATGGTCTAGTCAGCCAGATGACTACGGGCGTGGGTTGATTAGGATTGATGGATACACTCGTAACAACATAGGCGTAGGGATTGATGACAGAGTCAACGTTCAGAAGGTTACCGATGTCACAAAAGCAGAGCAAGTAATTCTATCACCTACTGAAGAATTAAACATCGTAGGTCTTGAAGAACATCTTCCGGAACTACTTGATGGTCGTGTAGTTGCTAAGGGAGATATGATTCCACTTAATATAATGGGAAGGAAAATTGGTTTTGTAATTACTAGTATATCGCCATCCTCAGATGCAGCAGCGTCGTTAGTTGACAGTAATCTTACAGAGTTCATCATCGGATCAGTGCCCAAAGCTGGTGCTGGTGGGAGAGGAGGTATTGTTCCCAGGATAACATATGAGGATATCGGTGGTCTGAAAAATGAAGTTCAAAAAGTTAGAGAGATGATTGAGCTTCCACTAAGACATCCAGAGATCTTTGAGAGGATTGGAATTGAAGCACCGAAGGGTGTTTTGCTTTATGGACCACCTGGAACTGGAAAGACACTACTTGCAAAGGCAGTAGCCAATGAAACAAATGCAAACTTTTATTCCATAGGGGGACCGGAGATAATGAGCAAATTCTATGGGGAGAGTGAAGAGCGCCTGAGAGAAACATTCAAGCAAGCGCAAGAAAATTCTCCATCGATTATATTTATAGATGAGATAGACTCAATAGCTCCAAAGAGAGAAGAAGTATCAGGAGATGTGGAGAAAAGGGTAGTATCCCAGTTATTGACACTGATGGATGGTATTGAAGGCAGAGGCAAGCTTGTGGTAATAGGTGCCACTAACAGACCAAACGCACTTGATCCTGCACTAAGACGCCCTGGCAGGTTTGATAGGGAGATTGAAATAGGAATACCCGATGAAGGTGGCAGATTTGACGTTCTACAGATTCATACTAGGGGGATGCCGCTAACTGAAGATGTTAATTTAGAATCTATAGCCAAAGTTACACACGGTTTTGTTGGTGCTGACTTGGAAGCATTAAGTAAAGAAGCAGCCATGCGATCACTTCGAAGAGTACTTCCTGAAATTAACATGGAGCAATCCAAGATCCCTATTGAAGTTTTAAACAAGATCAAAATTACAAACGAAGACTTTCAGAATGCACTAAAAGATGTTCAACCATCAGCTATGAGAGAAGTACAAATACAAAGACCGAATGTTAAATGGGATGATATTGGTGGATTAATTGAAGTCAAAGAAGAATTGGCAGAAGCAATAGAGTGGCCCCTAAAACATGCAGATCTATTCAATCAAGCAGACGTAAGGCCACCAAAAGGTCTGATGTTGTATGGTCCACCTGGAACTGGTAAGACGATGATCGCAAAAGCCGTTGCAACTACCTCTGAAGCCAACTTCATAAGTGTAAAAGGTCCGGAACTTCTATCAAAGTGGGTTGGAGAATCTGAAAAAGGAGTTAGGGAAATCTTTAGGAAAGCTAGGCAGGCATCTCCATGCATAGTTTTCTTCGATGAGTTAGACGCAGTAGCTCCTAGGAGAGGCAGATCTGAAGGAGATGCACATGTTACTGAAAGAGTAATCAGTCAAATGCTAACTGAAATGGATGGTTTAGAAGACCTTAAGGGTGTTGTTGTAATAGGCGCTACAAACAGGCCGGACATCATAGACGAGGCACTGCTAAGACCGGGGCGATTTGACCGTATACTCGAAGTACCGTTCCCCAATAAAGAGGCGAGAAAGGATATACTGAAAATCCATACTAAAAGAAAACCCCTTGATAATACTGTCGATATGGAGAAATTAGTAGAACTAACAGATGGATTCACAGGAGCCGATATCGCAGCTATAGTTAATGCAGCGGCAATGTCAGCAATCAAGGAGCATGTTGCTGCCATCAGTGAAACAAATAGCAGTAAGGGGAGAAAAGATAAAACAATGACAGCAGCAGCTGCTATAGAAGAAGAACAAGAGAAAGAGGGAGCCGAAAGTCAGGCAGGCGAACACAAAAAAGACGAAAAACAAGGTTTGAAAATTGCGATGAAACATTTTGAAAGTGCACTCCAAAAGATAAAAAAAAGAACTACTGCCGTTAGTAATCCAGGCCTTGTCTAACTAGATTTTAGAATACACAGAAGGAGGTTCAAGCCAAGAATATATGAGTAGTAGAGATGCTGCAAAAACAGCAATAGAAGTTACTAACGCTAGTAGTATCATCGGCCATCAACAAGCTGCACTGTTAAAGAAACCATCTCCCAGTAGAGTAGATTATAACTTTTCTAACTATTGTTCACAGTGTGATCTAAAACTTTCAAAACAAACCTTACGGTGCCCAGAGTGTAAACAAAAAGTAAGGACAAAACCATGGCATCGTTCGAAAATAGTGGAATTTAGGCGAATATAGAGATAACAAATCTAACAAATTTCACTTATCCACTGAAAGGAAATTTAGAAGCAAAAAAATCTTACGACTGATGATCAATCATTCAGTCAAACGTCGACGCTGATAATCGTGAAGGCATCTCCTATGTGATAGGCTATCGATAATAAAACAAGTCAAAATAATTGCTACCGGATACCTCGAAATCTTAAATCTACAATTGGTGGTGATGTAGTTGACGTTAAGCTTTTCAAGGTTCTGATTAAAAGGTAAACATCTATCATGTAACACAAAGAAGCAATGTTAAAGATAGCAAACGATCACAAACACCTTCCAGGGTTCAGTGATAGAAGCGTTCGAAGATAGCTGCCGTCATATAATCCAAATATACCTCATCGAGCGAGTGGAAGAAAGAGAAGCTGGAGAAAGTTCGATTAGAACCACTAGCCTAGAGAGGACAAACCGTGAGATGACTGGTGGAATCAACCACAGCCAAGTTGTGTTTATTACTGACAGATTCTAGATGTAGATCTCGAAAGATACTATCCAATCCTGTAGCCGGGAGCATTCTTTCTAGTGTCAAATAGCGCTGAAGCAATCATCGTAATCCTTCTCATGGCCAGGCTTTATGTTCCTACTTATCACTGAGACAACTTCATTTTGAGGATTGCTTGCCATGTTGTGCTCTCATCTTTAGTATGTGTATGTTTCTAATATGCTATCTCCCTGACTACACTCTACTCTGAGTAACTAAGTAACTGAGGCTGGGCATAATATGTGTCTCCATTTTTTACTCAAGTTACTGTTTGATTAGCTTCCTAGCATGTGTTTTATCGCTTTTGGTTGTTTTTTTGCATGTTTTGCAATTGTATACCAATTAAGGTAAGTATGCTGACATATACTGTACCAGTCTCTAACGCATTTACAAACCAATCCACATTGTCAGGATTCAAGCCTCTTTTCTTTAATACTCTATGCAGATTCAAAAAGCTTGGGAGCGAATGCTCTATCCATGGATAGATTTGATATAACCTATACTGACTCTTTAACTTCCAGAATTTTCTGAAGAGATTGTTTACTTGTTTTTCACGTGTGCCTAATTCAATTGCTACTTTCAATGATTTTTTTGCTTGGCTAGAGTTTGTAAGCCTGAGTAGCTTTTTCATTGTGGGATTGGTTGTTTCCATTGCTTTGTTGTTGATGATAGGTCATTCCATTTCCACTACCATTGGATGCCTTCTTTAAAATGGTACTGATATCACGAAACGACATTCTAGCTTCCTGGGCTATCTCACGTACATTTTTGCCTTGATTATAATACAATTCTATAACAATTTCTCTTTCGCTGCTGTTTAACATACAGATTGCTTTTAGATATTAATAATAACCTGATAGCTATATCTGTTACCATTATTACCATGTTTGCTACCTGCCTATTACCTCTGTTACCATTGAATTAGATAGGCAGGGAGAAAAGACCACAATCATTAGAGTGTATAGGACCCGTGAAATTTCTGCGACAAAAATTAACCTTATTGTCAAACTCTCAACATACCGCATCCAAATTCAATATAAAAATAATATCCTTATTTAGCTTTAAATAAATAAAACTGGCTGCAGGATTAAGTTTATTTCTATGGATAGCAGTAGCAGCAGCTATTATACTATGTAGAAGTGTCTACCATCCTAAGACCTTTGCTGACTTTGTCGCAGCATCATCCAACGCTTGTTTTGGTTCCTTTATTCCATAAAAGACCTCGTTTAATGCTTGTCTTACATGTTCAGCAATAGATTGATATTCTGGGATACTAGGTCTACCTCTTCCTGTAGGAATCATTGATATCATATCATCATAAAATGGAATAGATTTTCTGAGTTGACCAGCATAGGAATTTGTATCTTGGCCTAGTGTTATCTGTGTTGGAAGAAATCCTTGCTTAGCCAGCCAAGGAGACAATATTTCTGGTTTTAACATACTTTCAATTATCTCCCACGCTATATTCTTATGGGAAGAAGTCACCGGAATGCTAAATTCCCATCCTCCCATCAAGGTAGAGCTCTTAGTTTTATTATCAGGTACTGGAAACATCGGAATAAATCCTATACTATCAAGCTCTTGCCTTGTTAAGTTGGACCATGTATGGGGCATCCATGATCCTTCAATCATTATTGCAAATTTCCTATTAGCAAATTCATCACCAAAGAAGTGTTTTTTCTGTGGTTTTATACCTGCATCAATCTGAGCTTTGATAAATTCCATAGCTTTAACTCCTGCTGAACTATTATAAGCTGGAAACCAATACGTTCCTTTTGTTGGATGCCCACTCTTTTGCTTAATTATGTCTCCTCCAAGCATCCAAAGATATGGATACCATAGGTCAGGAGAATGACTAGCTCCAGTAAGATGAACCCCTTCTATTCCTTGAGGCCTTAACACAGTGTTAAGCTTCTTTGCAGCTGCGATATATCCTTCCCATGTCTTTAGCATATTGGGATCAACATTGGCCTGATTTAACAGGTCCTTCCAATACCATATTCCTCTTACGTCAGTCCAAGCCCAAATACCATACATTGTACCTTTATAAATACCACCAGCCAAGTTTGATTGATACCACTCAGAGGCCCTTCCCCATTTTTCACTATAATTTGTAAGGTTTGTTAATAAGCCCTTTCCAGCAAAGTCTCCAAGCCATGTTTGATCTAATAACATAATGTCAATAGGTGTACTATTAGCTATCGACTTTAACATCAAATTTTTGGTAGCATCATGCGGTAGATCATGGAGTTCAGTATACTTTAAATTAATGCCAAGGTCAGGATGATTGGATCTTAATTTATTAATAGCATCATTCAATAATGCCTTCCCCATACCTGCTTTGCCCATTTGGTTAAAGAGGGCCGTGATCGTTACATTCTCTTTTGGCTGGGGAGACGCAAGAACATGATAAGAAGATGTCGAGTCTTGCTTCAACTGGACTAAAGGAGCTATCGCTACCATTATACCGATTATCATAAGGGTCAGAATCATCCAGTGAATAGTTTTTTTCATTATCTTAAAAAAAGAGCAGTTAATTTTAAACATTTTTTACTATCAACTCTCATAGCTGCCTCAAACCTATTCTAACAGACCTATCAGTATAATACATTTATCTTCCTAGATATCCAATTATTATAGCACAAGTATAGCAAGAATACATACTTATACGCAATGTCATTCATGTTGGCTTTACTACTAAGAAAATGTTAATGATACTGTGAAGGTCTTATCGAATACTCATTGTTAGAGTAAAGAAGAAGATTACTTAAAATGTGAACATATTATTAGCTTACTATTAGCACTTTCCATTCGAGTTGTCATACTGCCGTTGTAGTTATATGATCGTAATATTTGCTATTTCTTATTTACCTCCTTTAAAACTTCTTGCAGATAACGTTTCATATCATCATAAGACTCTTCCAACTCCTTTGTTCTCCTTTTTACTTCTCTTCTTAGTATAATATTCCATTTACCGAGTAAAATTATTAAGACTGCAATAGCAACAACACTGGCAGTGACAGACAGAGAAACGATTTCCGTTCTTTGTACGGAAAGAGCACTGTTAATCTTTGAATATATTTCTGAAGTAGGCGTCACTATTTGAATAAAAAATAATGGCCTATTGTCCACATACGCAGGATACTGAGTAGTTAATATCTCACCACGTCCATAATCATAAACTGCAAGGCCTGATTCGCCGGCTAATAAATTTCGGGTTAAAGTGTTCAAGACTTTATTGTGATTGATAAATTTTTGTGCATAGTCGCCAAAAAAATTCTGTCCTACAAGCGTCTCGCTTGCGCCATTAGCTAGCATGGTACCGTTTTTATCATATACTACTAAGAACTTTGAATTGAGATCTTGAACATTTCCATAATGTGCAAAAAATGGTATTGTAGGTATCGATGTTACTAGCATTCCCATATATTGACCAGTGTCTCGATTCTTGATTGGGTAAGAGATAAATTCTCTGAATATCTGTTGTCTCTCAAAATCACCATAAGAGAAGACTGGCATAAGACTACTTTTTGTTTGTTTTACCCACTCTCTAAGCGAGAAATCCTCACCCAGAGAAAATTCTGATGATCGTCCAGATAAGCTATTTACCATAATATTGTCCTTATCCAAAATAAATAGTCTATCTATTGTGGGACTATGTGCGTTGTAAGCATCATCTAGTAACTTTGTAGTTTTATCACCCCCTAATTCCGTTTGCACATAATAGGAGTTTGCCAAACCATAAAGCATTGACATAACTAGGTTGATATCTGAGCCTATATGTAGAGCAATATCTTTTGTAGATTGTATCTGAAGCTGTTTTTGTTGTTCAAATACGCTCTTTTTAAGATCGTCAGCAGTAATATTTTGAATATAGAATAATAAGCCATTTGAACATACAATAATCGAAATTATAGAAATGATGCCTATTTCTCTTTCTTTTCCTAAAAGTAGGCGCATATACGTAGATATTACAGGTAGATATATCTTATATTAATAATACTGCTATGAATCAGTCAACAGTACATTACACAAAAGAAATAATGGGTCTGTAAACATATCGGATTATTTAAGCTAGTTAAGGCCATGTTCCTCACACTCCTCCGAGCCCGCGTCAATCTTGTCCCTTTATTTAAGCCCGCTTTCTAATATAACATATACAGAATAAAATGTCTATCACTGATGATCCAATTGCAGTATTCCTATATGCACTAAAATCTCCAGAATCAAAGAGACAGTATCCGTGAAGGTTCAAGATGTTTCTAGATTTTCTCAGACTTCCAGGAGACTTGAACAGTCAGGCTAAAGAGTTCTTGAGAAATGCAAAGGCAAATCCTAAATGGATTGAGGATAATCTTAGACTTCATAGCCTATCAGAACGAAAGAGCTTGACAAGGAGACATATCGGTGTCTAC
>DATDFS010000125.1:0-2938 GCA_036522495.1 Nitrososphaeraceae archaeon
ATGGTGAAAAAATCAAGATACGTCAAACTAGCACATACTATGCTATGTATACTGAAGAATGCTAGATGCCACTATTCATCAATAGTAAGAGCAATCAGATTTTCACAGTCTGGCAGCATCCCGTTCTGCTTACTATAAGACAATATGAGAGTAAGAGTTACCGCATGTTTACAGCAGAAATGGTTGGTAGAGGCTTATTATCTTAGGATGGTCCTCAAGCTATCCAGAATAATAACTCATTTCACAACATTACAGAAATTTACGGATAGAATCACAGGTACTATTCTGGAAAGGATAATTTCTTCTTCTTTCATTCTCCTTACAACTGTCAAACGAATATTCCTTGGAATAGACTCATCTGCATTCAAGCCAACCCACGCATCACAGTTTTACTCAAATATATAATACAACATTGTATGGAGAAGATATCTACTCTAAGTCTAAGAATTCTAATTCTAGGATATTTTCACCTTGACTATGGACTCTTCATGTTAGATAACGGATTTGTCATATTGGCCAACGGATTGCTTAGATTAGATAAGGGATTTTTCATAAGGAACGTTGGGTTTGTCATATTTCTTATGGAATTTTTTGGGCTAAACCCATTTATTCCAGGATTGTTTGTGCCAGTAATATTACTCGTTTTGGACGTAATGCTATGGCCATGAAAAGTGATAGTAGCACCTGTCGCATTACTATGATACGTCTTATCGTTAGTCTGTTGTGCTGCTACTAACAGACTATGGTTTGATGATGTATAGAATACTACAATATTTGTAAACAAAAGTAACAATCCCAAACTTACTGCAATGACATGTCTTGTATACATTATTTTATTGAATAGATCTTCTGAACTCATAAGAAAGAAATGGAAATTATAAAATTTAACGGTTTTAGACCATAGCATAGAAAAATCAGATGGCTACATACAATTATTATCCTTGTACAAGAATTATTAGTCATGACTTGACTTATGATGTATTTAATAGCAAGATGATCCTTTCTTCGTCCATCATTAGTTACCTTCAAATATTATTCTATGATCTTTTCAAACCGATTGTGAGAATTGCAGTACATTTTTCACATACAAGAGTACAGATCCTAAAGATTTCGGCTATCGTTGAGTGGTGATAAAGTAATACATCATCATTACAAATGTTTTTGCATAACTTAATTAATATATTTATTTCATACTTTCATCTTAATATACATACAAAATAAATTTCACCAACTTGGCTATCAATCAAACAGACATTGTAATAAGAAACTTGTAATAGACACTCTTTTCTATGGAGAAGATCATATTATTTGATAGTAATCATATTCCATCATTAAGACCACGTTACCTTTAATATTGCACGTGCCCGCACTTGATCTCACCCAGTTTTTATTTAAACTACTAAGTTAAGTATCAAATTATCCTTCTGCAAATCTGGTGCTAATCGTGAAGAAATGGACGATATTTTGTTTACCCAAATTAAGATAGTTAACTTTTTACTTTTATTGACAGGACCTCGATTTAATTAAAGGATGCAAGAAATAAATCTCTTAGGAGTAGAATCTTTAATGACCCTTTTACGGCTAGATGACATCGTGAAGATTACTGATTATTGTTTATAATGTTTTTATCTTTGCTCTTCGATCTAATGGCGGAGATAAACAGGGGACATAATTTACATATAACAATATAAGGCGTCAGTACAGGACGGTACTGACTGATGTTTCTCCAACAGATGTAGTTGTCCAAAGATTTCTTTAATAAACAAATTGATGGTATGTCAACATAGAGCAATATGAAAATCAATAGAAATGAAGAAGAAATCAGTGAAAAAGAATTGCCTGTAGAATCAGTTCTTGTACTCCAAGGAGGAGGTTCGCTTGGCGCATATGAGTGTGGAGTGTATAAAACTCTTGCAAAACACGACATAAAATTTGATATTGTGTCTGGTACTTCTATCGGAGCTCTTAATGCAGCAATAATAGCGGCTCATAATTACGAAAGTAATAGTTCTACAAGAGAACTTGAAAATTTTTGGTTAGAACTCGCAGAAACTCTTATACCATTGCCACAACAATTGTCATCATTATACTTTACAGATGAAATGAGAGCTATTTTAGCTTCAATGTATTCTGCCACATATGGAAATCATAAGGCGTTCTTTCCAAAATGGATTGCCTCGAGTTTTTTCAACCTGCTTCAACCATTTAGACCACTGCCATATCCACTTTTTGATATGACACCCCTTAAGAAGACTCTGAGCAGTTATGTTGATTTTAACAGTCTAGGAAAGCCAGATAGGCCCAGATTAATTGTGACTTCTACAAATATACAAACAAGTGAACCAGTCGTATCCGATAGCAAACATATCGATATTGATGTAGATCACGTTATTGCAAGTGCCGGTTTTCCTTTCTATGGCATTGAATGGACGCAAAAAGATAATAGATATTTATGGGATGGTGCTCTGCTTAGCAACACTCCTCTACGCGAAGTTATAGACGCGTCGCCCACATCGGACAAGATGGTTTATCTCGTTAATATCTTTCCTCACTATCAAAAAGATCTTCCGCAAGACATGTTTGAAGCCTGGCATAGAGCCAGAGACATAATATACACTGATAAGACAGATAATAATGTCAGATTGTCAAAGATTATATCAAGGTACTTATTGCTTTTAAAAGAAATGCATGATCTATTGATGATCAGCAATGTCAAGCTCAAAGAAAAAGGCAACGATGCAGAATTAAGGGAAAGATTTGACAAAATGGAACTCGAGTACAATAAGCTTGCACGTCAACGGGGCGCAATAATAAAGGAAATCGTGCGCATAGAAAGACCAGAAAAAAGGCATTTCCTTTTTGAAGATGCAGATTTTTCAGTTGCCACCATAAAGAAATTGATAAGGCAAGGAGAAGAGGACACAGAAAAAGCTTTGGC
>DATDFS010000126.1:0-2554 GCA_036522495.1 Nitrososphaeraceae archaeon
CTGGAATTGGATACAACATTATTATAAACCGACCAACAAAGGTATGGCAGAAGAAGAGAACTAAAATATCGCAATTCATTATATAGATAAAACAGTGATTTGAGTAGGTAGAGAGAAGAAGAAGTAGTAGTCTGGTTATGGATGGATTGCAATTGAACCTAAAACTAAATCAATTCTGGATATGCATATTTCTCTAGAAAGTGGTATACTTGTTGCTGAACAGTTTCTTCAAGACTTGTTTAAAAAATATGAAAAATATCCATCTCCACTGATGGTGGGCATGGTACCTGCAACGATGTGGATTTTTGAAATACGTCATCATACTCACTCATATTATTACGAAAAGAGTATCATTATAGAACGAATTATTCAATACATAAAAAGCAGAACTGAAATGTTTGATGATTATTTTCCATGTCAAAAAGATAACTGAACATTAGAACATCTTAGAAATTGGTTTAATCTGTTTGTAGAAGTATATAATAGCATGATTATATTTACTAAGTGAACAGAGCCGTTGAAAGTATCTAACTATATAAAAAGAAGAAAAGGAAGGGGCCTCTACATCATAATATAGTTTATCTTCTACTGATTTAACAAGTTAAAAAAATTAAAAAAAAGATTTTACCAATAATATTATTCTGTAAGATATACCTGAGATTAATCTGATCTAATCTGACGCTGCAGCAATATATAGCATACTAGAATATTGCATCACATCTGGCATCTATGTTAAATCTCTTCTAATACATTAACTGATCCTATAATTTCTATATAATCTAGCTCTAAATTTGTATAACGACAAGAGCATCGTATGTCAAAGGCAATAAGCAATAAACCTCACGGCATTGGAGTTAACACCAAATGTCTATGATTACGATACTGGTGAACCAATTCAGAGTCACTAAATCATTCCCCTTGTGAGTCAAACTATGAGCTAAATTTAGAATCTGATGTTAAGAATCTGATTATTTGTTTGTTGAAATAGGCTTTGGATGATATTTTGGATTTAACCATTCAATAAATGTAGCATAGTTTAATGAACGGCTATCATGAATATACTCTGGAATTATTTTGATATATTTAAAACCATTTTTTAAGTCAAATGAGAGAACTGGATCTTGTATCTCACCTTTTACTACTTTACATGCATATTCATGTGGAGAGATCTTATCTGCGTATTCACAATAGTTGTATAACCTACCTCCAGCTATTACTCTTTTTAAATTTAGTTTTATGGCTAGCTCCTTTCTAGCATTAAAGAGCATTGTCGCAATTCCTAGTCGACGAAAATTAGGATGGGTACAAATATCATCTCCATAAAGGCTGTCACCTTTACGATCATGATTTGTAAAGATGTTGTGATTTCCAACAATATCGTGCCATGTGTGGTCACGATATTCAGGATTTAATGAAACAATTAAGCTGCTCGCTGAACCAACTATTCTTCCATTCAATTCTGCACAAAACTGTCCTTGTTGAAATAGACTAATATGATCTTCTAGAAATGATGGTTCAGATATCATTCCTGTAGACACATCTGGAAATGATTCTCTTTGTATAGCAACTATTTTGGAGATATCTTTTTTACAGGTATTCCTAATAACTATTTTGTGGGGCTTATTTGTCATGCCTAGAGTAATAATGTAAAGGGTTAAATTTTATATTATTACGTGATTTGTTGGTATTATATAGACCTACTGAACTAAATTATGATTGGTAGCAGTAGGAGATGATAATATACTGGGTAGTTATTGTGAGTGGTTTCTTTTCCATTCCCATCCTATTCATACTATACCAATTAATATATGTCCGTTGACATATGTCCAGCCAGATAGTTCCGCATATTCAGATTGAAACGCTTAGTTCTAAAGTAATATCCTGTTCTCTTTCTGAAACCTGTAAATGATGCATAGTATGCTAATACCAAAAGATCATTTTTTGATATATTCCAGCATTCTTCTAATGTCATGAACTCGTGATGCAGTTGGCAGCCAAACAGGTATCAGAATGCATGCGAGCATCTCCAGGCCTAAGTTCCAGAAGTGCCTCTAAGGCGATTCAACCATTTGGCGAGGCAGGAAGGAGTCATGCCGCTATATGGGAATGGGTCCAGAAATTCAGTCCCAAACGCCTTTACCGTTGTAAAAGAGTATCTGCTTTTCTAATTGATGAAACCATGTTGCAGATTGGCACTGACGAAGCGTGGTTATGGGTCGCCGTAGAACTAATACAATACACACACAAACAAATTCTTGGATTTACATCTCAAGACATATGAATATGTAGCTGCTGAATCACTCTTAAGATCATTAATCACGACTTATGGGAAATATATCGTTTATAGTAATGGTGGAACATGGTGTCTTGAAGCATGCGTCTCGTTAGGACTAAAACATAGATTACATTCATCATGAAAAGAATATAGTTGAAAGACAATCGAATATCTAAAGGATATTTAGAAGAGATATTTGATGACTATTACTATTCATGTATGAAATCTGGATTATGCAACCTCCGACCTGTTCACAAATGGCCAATTCTTTTTGTGTTT
>DATDFS010000127.1:0-2843 GCA_036522495.1 Nitrososphaeraceae archaeon
CAATTGCAATCCATCCATAACCAGACTACTACTTCTTCTTCTCTCTACCTACTCAAATCACTGTTTTATCTATATAATGAATTGCGATATTTTCGTTCTCTTCTTCTGTCATACCTTTGTTGGTTTAGAATGTAGTATCCAATTCAGATTGATTGATACATGATTTCTTTTGACAAATGGCAATAATAAATGCTCTGATGTTTTTCTAAGCGAAAGACCAGAAAAGTACAAGTAAGTGTAGGGCGTAGTAAATATGCTTCGAAGGCGTTCTGCTTCTTTTGAATATGACCATTTAAAGAAGTAGGGCGTCTTAAGCTATAGATTTATCGTTAACTGAAGAGCCCCTTCGATATATAAATGGTTTAAATACCACATGTGTAAACTTTTATCATTGATATGGTTTCGGCTGACCTAGTTCTTTCTTCATTAAAGAAGGTTGTTGATCCTGAATTGCATAAAGACGTAGTTTCCATGGGTATGATAAAGGATCTAGTAATTAATAGTGGCAAAGTTGCCTTTACTCTCGAACTTACTACTCCTGCTTGTCCGTTCAATAGCGATATTGAACAGGACGTTCGGAATGCTATTTCAAGCCTGGGAGTAAAAGAACTTGACCTCAAGGTTACAGCTAGAGTGATGGAAGGACGTGCTATCTCCATGGATGAGCTGTTGCCAGGAGTCAAGAATATTTTGGCGGTTGCGAGCGGAAAAGGTGGTGTAGGTAAAACAACGGTGTCTGTAAATTTGGCGATGGCATTGGCAAAGACAGGTGCGAAAGTCGGATTATTAGATGCAGATATCTATGGTCCCAGCGTCCCATTGATGCTTGGCTTGAAGGCGTCACCGGAAGTTATCAACAATAAAATCCAGCCTCCAGTTTCAGAGGGTATTAAGGTAATTTCCATGGGTTTTTTCTATGAACAATCACAGCAAGCTGGGATTTATAGAGGCCCAATTATTTCAGGAATAGTTAAGCAATTTTTAACCGACGTTAATTGGGGCGACCTTGACTATTTGATAATAGATTTACCACCCGGTACTGGTGACGCACCATTAACCATAGCCCAGACAATCCCTATTACTGGAATACTGATCGTAACAACACCACAAGATGTTGCCATGAATGTAGCAGTCAAGGCCATAGGCATGTTCAATAAGTTAAATGTACCAATTGTCGGAGTTATTGAAAATATGAGCTATCTTGAATGTCCGCATTGCAAACAGCACACACACATCTTTGGTAAGGGCGGAGGACAGACAGTAAGTGAACAGTTCAACATACCTTTCATTGGAGAAATTCCACTTCATCCTCTGATCATGACAGGAAGTGACATTGGCAAATCCGTGGTAATCTCTGCTCCTGATTCCATGAATTCACTAGTATTTAGCAAAGTTGCTAAGACTATAGCTGGTAGAATTAGTGTCATCGCTACAGAGATGCGAGCACAACAAGAGACTGAATCCGAGCAATCAAATTCAAATAATTCGTCCAGCCAAACTGAAGCTCAGAATGCCTCTCACTTTTGAAGATATCCTTACCTTAAAAGAGCCTTTTGGTGTTCTTATTAAAGATGAAGATGCTACCAAAGAAAAAATTAAAGGCCTCTTAAAAGACGCTAAGAAAGTGGTTTCAATAGGCGATTCCACTACAGATCGATTAATTTTTTTTGACCTACTTCCAGATGTATCGGTTATTGATAATAGAGAGCGACGACTAAAACGGAAGATAAGTTTACATTCTAAGATTAACATACATGAATTGCATTGTGCTAATCCCGCTGGCACTATATCTAGAGAGGCTGTTTCAATTTTGCACAAGGCATTAAGAATATCGGCCCCTGTTAAAGTAATAGTCTATGGTGAGGAAGATATGCTGGCCTTACCAGTCATTGCCTTCGCTCCTTATCGTACATTTGTTTTATATGGTCAACCATTAGAAGGAATAGTTGTGGTCACCGTTACAGCCAAAATGCGTAAGAAGGCTAAAGATATGATGGATAGAATAGGCATGAGCTAAAGGTAGGGGAATGATGATGTGGTGGCTACATGAGTTTGTAAAAGAAAAGCATGATTACATCAACCAATCTCTGACCCCATTGGCTCAATTACATCGGTTGTATATTGTTAGTCTATCTGCACAACAAAGGATTATCTTGATTCCGATACAATTTACTCCTTGATATTGAGAAAGACTTCACAACAACATGAGATTCAAACCATTGGAGATGTCAAAAAGATTTTTGATGATTGTTTCCCAGAACTATAGTATGACATTCACATTGGCATTTTACTATTCTGATATCAAAAGAACAATCTGAAGTAGGTCCAGACGAATCCCCTACGGGCCACTCTCCAGGACAGTCTTTATGTCTCCCACGCTTACAAAAGAAAGTTGAATTCAATCATATATAGATGATGACTACACAATTTAAGATTTTTCCATTCTTGAATTTAACGTCATGAAATTAAAGATCGATGTTGAATAGCTGCGGTGCATAAATGGAGCCCTCTCTGACCCGTTTGACCTTTGCCACTGAGAGATAATGTGGCCAGACAGTGACCATAATCGATCCTTCAGGAACACCCTCTGGGATATCAATAACTATAATGTCGTTTTCATTAACCCCATATTCTCCTAGCTTTTCCTTGCTAAGATTGATAATCTCATTCGACATCCCGCTACTATAAACATAGACCTTACCAGCGTAATCAATTCTACCAGCCATTCAAGGAATAATCCAAAAATGCTGCTACTAAAATGTTTATTTGTACTCAGATTTATGTATGGGTTGAAATGAACATAGTCTGTTTCTATATCGTCAGTTAATTTTGTCAGCTTGAAA
>DATDFS010000128.1:0-15214 GCA_036522495.1 Nitrososphaeraceae archaeon
GATACTTTGATGACTTTCTTCTCAAAGTGATGGTCAAGCAGATGAGTAAACCCTTTGATTTGTTGCTTGGCAGAAAAACGTATGAGATATTTGCGGCTTACTGGCCGCATGCGAATACTAGCGAAAATCCATTTGCAGCCATAATTAATAACGCCAAGAAATACGTAGCTTCAAAGACGCTTACAAAGCTTGACTGGAATAATTCCGAATTAATCAACAGCGACGTCTGGAATGAAATTAAAAAAATAAAGGAACAGGGCGGACCAGAAATACAGGTTCATGGCAGCGGTAACCTTATTCAGATGCTTTTGAAACACGACTTGGTTGACGAACTCTGGCTAAAGATATTCCCAATCACTCTCGGCGTTGGCAAACGATTGTTTGCAGAAGGTACGATTCCGGCTGGATTCAAACTTCTTGAAAGCGAGATTTCATCAAGTGGAGTCATCATCGCCTCGTATGAGCGTGCAGGCGAAGTTAAGACAGGGTCGTTTGGTCTTGAGACTCCCAGCGAGGCAGAACTTGCTCGTCGCAAACGGCTAAACGAAGAGGAGTAAAACACCCTCCCCAAAGAGACTAACGCCTTTTATTTCATCGTTGGCATGAATGTCTATAACGAATCTAAGCAAAGTCAATTATTAGATCAGTTAAAAGCTAAACGATCAGACGATTGTAGGTATAGTTAAGAGCATTATAAAGCCACATCTAGGTTAATCTTGTAAATACAATATGATTGAATGGATGGCTAATTTTTAAAGCAGCAGCTTTAGCTGAGTAATTCTTCCAATACTTTATGCGGCCTACCTATCTTAGAGATATTACTGAAGATGAGAAGAACAGTCTGTATGACATAATGGATAGTGAGGCAGAAGCAGATTACAGAGCCAAGGTTATTCTTCTAAGAAGTGAAGGTTATACTGTAGCAGAAATACGCAGACAGATAAACCACCATGACAACAACATAAGGAAATGGATACAAAGATTCAATGGCCATGGTATTCTTATAATAACCAACTCTTCTGCTACTAAGACACTCCAATAGCTGTTTTATTTATGCAATTCAACTCTAGGTCAGCTTTTTTATACTGTGTTCGGCTCTGTTAAGTTAAGCAAATGTAATAGCTAAAAAGCTGAATTCAATCAAAAATAATCTGACAATGTTTGAACGTAACAGGACTAGGCCTTTTCTTATCCGATATGCATTGTACTTGTATTTTCTTGGATTAAGCCTAAGAAGTACATCCAAAGCGCTACAGCCATTTATTAACAGAAGTTATGTTGCAGTATGGTATTGGATGCAGGAATTCGATCCAAAAGAGGTATATCCAAACAAAAAGAAGAGTAGAATATCTGCATTCATCATAGATGAAACTCAAATACAGATCGGACCTGATGAAGCCTGGTTATGGATAGCAACAACAGAACCAATCCGTCATAGAATTCTTGGAGTTTATATTTCAAGACACAGGAATATGCTAGTTGCAGAGGTATTCTTGAGATCATTGATTAAACTTTATGGAAAGCATATTGTTTATAGTGATGGCGGGTCATGGTATCCTGAAGCTTGCAATTCTTTAGGACTAAAACATATACTCCATTCGCCATTTGAAAAAAGCGTTATCGAAAGGTCAATGGAATACGTAAAGGACAGAACAGAATGTTTTGATGACTATTATCCTTGTATGAAGGAAAAGGAGGATTTTTACCGCAGCATATCACACGTTCATAAATGGATGACATTATTTATTTTCATGTATAATACAGTAGCAAATTCCAATACCAAACCTAATAAAATTAACAACTGGTTAAGAGGCGATTATTCTCCTTAACTTAACAGGACTTCCCAGAGATCAGAAAACTATTTGTATTTCCTCTCAGAGGACGTTCATCAAGCCAATCCTTTACATATGGAATAGAGTCAAATAATGGAATACTTCTGCTTCCAGTCTTCCCATTTACTAACACTTCAGCATATTGATAATGTCCAGATGTTTTGAACACTATATCTTTTATCCTCAACTTCAATATCTCATGTGGCCTACAACTTGTATCTCTAGATATGGCATGATAGCAGCGTAGGCGTTTGCTAGGACAATACTTTAAGAATAGTATGTCATCTTCTCTTGTCCACAAATCGCTAGGTTTGTAGATTGACTGCTCCTTTCTCTTTATATGGAAGATATTTTCTACTACTTCTGGTTTTATCTTTCTATCTATGGGTGCCAATTGAGGATAATATAACCATTTAAAAAACCTGATAAGTATAACTAGTAATAGATTATATGAGCCAATCCAATGATGCATTGAATCTTGTGCATCCGTTTTACGATAACTATCCAGAAAAAGAAGGATATTATCTCTTGTCATTTGTTTAAATGATATTTGATTTTTGAAAAATTGTGATAGTTTTGCAAGTGTTTGGATGTTGTTTATTCTATATTTGTCTGAAGGATTTATCTCAGTTTTCATAGCAATGATATAATTTGCAATAATCAAAGCGTTATCGTTTGATACTGCAGTCTTTAACTTATTGACAGAAGAAGGTTCTAATCCTTCTGTTGCAAGTTCAAGTTTTCTTTCAAATAAAGGATTATTGCTTACGGTAAAATCGGCGGCAGTAATTGAAGGTAACGGATGTTTTCTAATTATCCCTCTTTTATCATGATTGTCAGAATGCATAAAAAAACAAATGATTTTCGACTGTTATAAACATGTATTGTATGCATACCTATAAGAGTATAATCTATTATGTTATGAATAATCCTTATTGTTGATATGTTGAAGACCCACTGGTATTGCTATGTCAGGTGAGTGTTTGCAGATCATCATAATGGTGGTATTTCTTATAATCTCATCAACCACTAGATGATGATGGATCTCTTACAAAATCAAAAAAGAGTTACAATTACTAAACAAGACCATTATGTAAAAGGATTCTTATCATAGATGAGCATTCTTGATACTATCATAATATTCAAAGTAGCTTTGGAGAATAACAATAATAAGAGTTTGAAGTATATACCTATAATGACCCTTTAGCTGCATTATTGGAGTTCAAGCCAAACTTTTACGATCTGTTACTAATGATATTAACCTACCATATATGAATGATTTGAACCAGAATACAATCACATCAAAATCTAGAACTACCTCCCAACATCTGACAAGTGCTTGATTATATGAATACAATCTGACCACGAGTTAGTATCATCTGTCTAAGCTATGTGCAGAATGGTCAAACAATGATAACAAAATGATATATTCATACAAGAAAGCCAATTAAACCAAAAACTGATAACTTTTAAGGTTCTTCCAACAAATATTATTCGATGGCATACTATGAAAACGAGAACACTTTCAACAAATTGGTGATGTCAAAAGGAGAGGAGGCTTTTCATAACGGATACGAAGATGCAATCGAAAATATCAAGTTCCAATTTGGTAGAACATACGCAATGCTTATTGGTGGTAAATCCGTTTATGCATTAGAAACTTTCGTTCACACTTCACCAATAGATACCCGACTAATACTCGGATATTTTCCGAGTGGCTCCACTAAACATGTGCAGCAAGCAGTCAATGCCGCAAAAAAAGCATTTGAAAGATGGAATAAAACCCCTTACAAACAACGTATAAAAATTTGCAGAACAACCGGAGATATTATGAGCAGGCGCAAATTTGAGTTAGCAGCATGGCTTTCTTACGAAAATGGTAAGAATAGATACGAAGCGGTAGGTGATGTTGATGAGGCTATTGATTTCATCAGATACTATTCTAAAGAAATGGAAAATAATAATGGCTTTGTAGTTCAAACTAAAGGAGCATATCCAAATGAAAAAAATAAGAGTGTGATGAAGCCTTATGGAGTCTGGGGAGTAATTGCTCCATTTAATTTCCCTGCAGCAATTTTGGTTGGAATGAGCATTGGAGCGTTGATTACTGGGAATACAATCCTACTAAAGCCTGCTAGCGATACCCCAATAATTGCATGTAAATTTGCTGAAATCATGAAAGAAGCAGGATTGCCTGATGGCGTGTTGAATTTTATAACAGGTTCTGGAAGTAAAGTTGGTCAGGCAATAGTCAGTAGCAAAGATATTGAAGGAATTGTATTTACTGGTTCTAGAGAAATAGGTTACAGAATGACAAAAGAATTTAGTAAAGTAAAACCACGACCTGTAATTGCAGAACTTGGAGGCAAAAACCCTGTAATAGTTACAGAAAATGCTGATCTTGACAAAGCGATTGAAGGAATATCTAAAGCAGCATTTGGCTATGCAGGACAGAAGTGTAGTGCGTGCTCTAGAATATACGTACAAAAAGGCATTAAGAAAAAATTTATTGAAAGACTTGTAGAGAAGACCAAAAATATACCTGTTGGAAACCCACTTGAACGTACTACGTTTATGGGTCCCCTAATTAACTCAACTGCTTACATAAATTATCAAAAATATGTAAAACTTGCACATAGAGATGGTGGTGAGGTATTACTAGGTGGCTCTGTTAAGAAGGATGACAATCTCAAGTATGGCTACTATATAGAACCAACAATCATAGATAATTTGCCCAAAGATCATATATTATTTAGAGAAGAATTATTTGTACCAATTATTTGTGTAACAGATTATGAAGGGTTTAATGAAGCCATTAGACTGTGTAATGATTCACAGTATGGACTTACGGCAGGAATTTATAGCAATAAAGAAGAAGAGATTAACTGGTTTCTTGACAATATTGAATGCGGGGTAGTATATGTTAACAGATCTGTTGGTGCCACTACTGGAGCTATGGTAGGATGTCAGTCGTTTGGTGGATGGAAAGATTCTGGTACAACAGGCAAAGGAACGGGAGGACCATATTACCTAATGCAATTTATGCGGGAACAAAGTCAAACTGTTGTTGACTAAAAACAATTTATAATTCAATTTGAAATTTATTAAAAATCTTCGCAGTAAATTAACACTGCTCCAAGTCATTACTTAAGTTATCGAAGTTCTCTACTTTTTATTCGTTGTATAACCATGGTCTTCAAATATTCACGTGAATTGACCATCTCAGAGTGGAAGTACAATAGCAGCAGCATGATATAGCCATTGAAGGGTTTTCAATGATAATAGGAACAATAAATTATAAAATTCTCAAGAAACATGATTCCAGTGAAAATATACAAACTCTTCTTAAAACATGTAATGTTGTTAAATGACGAGAACTTTCGATAAAATGACATGGTTTAAAGACATTAATATGCATATCATAGAATCAAAAAACAAGAGTCATAGGCTAATATATTGTCCACTATGTCAAAAACTAATATTCAAATCAGAGTGCCAAAAACTGCGGCAAGATAAATGTGGAAATCTGTACAAAGTCAAACAATATCATTACGATAAACTATCCAAGTTAGAACGTGCAGAGCGTAAAGAAGAGAGGGAAGTAAAACGATTGCAAGAATTACCAAGTATTGAATTGAGCAAAATAATAAACCATATTCTTTAGGATTAGTTAGTCAACTATCCGATATTATGACTGAGTCTATTCCAAAAATAGTTAAGCATATAGCTTGAGATATCCTTTCTACAGGTGTGCCTTATAGGAAACTAAAATATCTTCCAACGGTTAGAAGGATTCCCGATGAATTATGGAATGGAATGAGATCGATCTACTGCTTCCGCCAGAAAAACCAAATGATACTATAGGACGTCCTATTATTCCGTTTAGAAAAGTTCTGGATGGAATTCTGCGTGTATTAAGAACAGGATGACAGTGGAAAATGCTTCCAAGAGAATATGGGTCTGGTACTACTACCTGCCATAGGAGTTTTCAACAACGGATGGATAGTATCTGACGTATTTTCGGAATAGGATTAGACTATTGGAAGTTAATTTATGATGACCTCAGAGGCATTGGATGGAAATGACAATCGCTTGATAGTGTATCTGTAAAGCGTCCTTAGGGGGACATGATAGGTCGGTCCAAATTCCATAGAGACAGGTAAGATAGGAACTAAGTGTCATGTACTGACAGACAGACCAACATGGCATTCCATTGTATGTCTGTTGTTGTTGTCATTATGTCTGCAAATGCGCGTGACATGAAGGCTGCAAAAGATACGCTGGATCGTGTAATAGTTCAGAGACCGTCATGTAAACAGAATCTGTGTATGTCTTGATAAAGCGTACGACTTTCTAGAAATAGAAGGAGAAGCTAATACAAGAAGATACATTATTCATATACCCATAGGGGAGAAGAAGAACGGATAAAGAACATAATACATACGACAACAATAAAAAGATGGGTTGTAGAAAGAACAAACTCATGGCATAATGGATTTAGAAAGTTATTATTAATAAGATACGAAAAGAAATCAACTAATTATTTGGCAATAGTACAACTAGCATGTTGTCTGATATTATATAGGAGAATAATATTGGGATAGGTTCTAAATGTGCTCTTAGTTTCTGCCATCTTACTTCAATTGCATTAGTCATTTCATTTCATTTCATTTTCCCTACAAAAACCAAAGCTTTTCAATTCGTCTTCTGTCCAGATTTATTTGAGAAACCTTCTTTAATTTTCTTTATTCAAATCGATACTAAATATAACAACTGGCAAACTCAGTTTAATTACTTGACATTGGGTAATTATTACATCACTACCTAAATGTCCTTGTAATTAGTTCTATCTAAAAATTATATTTTGATAAGAATAATACATATAACTGGTCAAGATTCTTAGTATAAGTCTAAAATTGATAGAAGAAAAACTCCGTATCGAAGATCATCTTAACCCAGCATATATCCTGTTATTTTTGTGAACTTTGTTGCAAAAATTTGACGCTTTAGAATCTATTGTTTACATTATTAGTTATTTCATCTTCTAAACGAATGAGCGTTAGTGAACAAATAATAAAATGAAAGTCTTAATGCTAGCGATACAATAAAAAAGCAAGTGACCTTCACTCATCTGCAATTCACCAGTAATAGTTATTTGGTGGAGTATATCAAAGAATATTTGAACAGGCACAAGAATACATAGCTTTTTTCTAAAAATGAAGGACGGTAAACTTGGTGAACTATGAGGATATATAAAAAAATTGTATAATCATATATAATAATAAACATAATTCTATTAACGTTATACTACCATTAGCAGGTTCTGTTGACTTAGTTTAGGTACTACCAAATAAAACTGGGTATTAATTTCGTTGGACAAACATTAAAACCTAAAATGCAATAATCACAATAAGCTAAACACAAAGTGAAGTCTGAGTGCGTGAGATCGTATAGCTCATTTAGCTTTTTGTCCGACTGTAATTAACACTTTTTCATATTGCTGTCGGCAGACGGTAAGTTAATAGAACCATATTTAGCAACATTAAACGCCAATTATTGTAGAATCTATCAAACCAAGATAATCTTTTTATTTCCTCGTTAACGGTAATACCACACTTGTCTAATGAATGCAATACTTTTTCTAACTACTATAAGAAATTAACTTGGGTAGCCAGCTCCATTGTAATGAGCAAAAATCCCACACAGAAATTAAAAATGGTAAGAAAAAAATTCGGGATAAGACATGTTGATCTAGCAAAGAAAATGGATGTGTTTCCATTGGTTATAAGCGACTATGAAAAAGGTCGGAGACCATTTCCTGGCGTTGCATTTCTCAAGAAATATATACTAATGCTTTACGAATTAGCACAAAAGAATGGCAATAAGTTGGGTAGCATTGGCCTAGATCATATAATAACATTGATCTTAACAACAATTCCAATTCAGGGATATGAAGAAAAAAAAAGTATTAGATAACTTAGTTTCGGGTGGCGTAAAATAAATATGCTTCCCCTAGAGCAAACTGTTGTATGGTTTTCTTTTATGATCGCCACGACAATTTTTGCTTACAGAATGCGAGTAATTGATAGATTTGGTGCAATAGCAGCCGTACCAATGGGTTTTGTTATACTATACTTTGGTTCAGTTTTATGGTTTTTTGTATTGTTAATCTTTTTTATAATAGCATCCATATTTACCAAATACAAATACAAACAAAAGCAGAAAATGGGATTGTCTGAAGGGAATAGTGGTGCACGAGGTTGGAAGAGCGTGATAGCTAATGGAGGACCAGCAGCAGCATTTGCTATCTTGTATTACTTATCACATAACAACCCAGTCTTTACATTATCTTTTACTGGATCCCTTAGTTTCGCGTTATCAGACACAATTGCAACCGAAGTTGGTTTGCTCAGTAAAGCTAAACCTCGTTCAATATTAACTGGGAAGGAAATCGATACAGGCCAATCAGGCGGAGTCACTGTTAGAGGCGAAATTGCTGCACTTACGGGTTCACTTTTGATAGGAACTGTCTGCTGGCTATTATTATCAGAAGGCATACTGTTACAGATACGTGTTATCCTACCGGCCGCCATTACAGCAGGAATGCTAGCCACGAATATTGACAGTATTTTTGGAGCGACAATTCAAGCGAAATACAGATGTACAAATTGCAAAAAATGTCTAGAAAAAAGAGCAATGCACTGTAACATTTTTACAATTCAAGAAAGTGGCATATCGTTGATTGACAATAATGTTGTCAATCTCCTTGCTGCAATAATAGGAGCTGTTATTTCGGCCAGCTTTATTATTTATTACTGAATTCTCATGATGAAGATAATTCCTTAAAAGTATGTTTTTTGGTTCTCGATATTATTTTACAAAGCTGCGCATACCCCTGAGGGGGCTCCGTTAACTTTAGCAAAAGCACTAGCTGCAGAAGTTTCAATTCTTGTGAGGTTATGCCTAGAGGTGAGTCTCAATGCATCTCGAAACCAAAAACACATATAAAGAAGAATTTATACATTTAAATGTACTAATCTCGAATAAATACTGAATGTAACTTCATATGATGAAAATTCTATCGAAAACTGATTTATTTCAGCCGTGCTATTGATATGTAGTAATATTAGTAAAAATAATAGGTAATACCTAAGATTTTGGAACAGAAAGTAAGAATTAGCTTCAACAGATCCATGCGTAATTCATCCGTGGAAGTCATCCACTAAAACTAGATGGAGTATGACAAAAAGTTGGACATATTTTCGTCATGTCAGATGGAAGGGAAGGAGACAATGTCCTAGATGTGGATACCGTTTGTTATTCTAGTATACAGAATCAAATTTTATGTTCCACTTAGTTTGGCCACAATAGAAAGAAGTTTCAGAATATTTAGACAGTCAATCTACGATGAATCACTCCAGCAAAAGGAGATTAAGAAACCGTCTGGAGAGATAGAAATAGATGAGGCGTTATATTCGGTGGATGTAGGAAAGGGAGTAAGCATGGTTTGGGAGCCGAAGGAAAAAACCCTCGTATTTGGAATATATCAGAGAAATTGAAAGATCCCACCTTTTGCGGTATCTGACAGAAAACAACACGATATGCTAATTCCATTAATTAAACTAGATACTAACAAGGGTTCTCTGTACTATACCGATGACCATACTGCATATTATGCTACCTTATCTAATTGGAAAACACCATATAATTGCTCATGGAATGGAAGAAGAAAACATACGTGAAGATACTACTACTCATATCAATGGTATTGAATGATTCTGGAGCTATGCCAAGACATGGCTATATAATTATCGCGGTGTACCCAGGCAATACTTTTCATCTCTATCTAAAAGAAATAGAATTTAGATTCAACCATAGGGATGAAGATCTCTTCCAGGTACTTGCAAATATAGTTGTAAAGGCTGTTCCAAAATCTTAGGTATTACCATTGTGATATACTCTTGATGCCCAGGGCCATATTCTTCTATAATCGCTAAATGTCATTTTACTTACCCTGAGGTATATGAGCTTGGATATTTTCTCAAGCATTTTTTCCCAGCGAAGCGGAATACATCAGCCTATCGCCTGTTCTGTAATGAATGAATGCTATAATTGGCCATATGACTCAACAAGACGGGTATAGGTAATTTATCTTCAGGAGGTGACAACAATTATACGGACGAAGATAGAATCGGCGGAATACGGTCGCATCTTTCAAATATGATAGCAGGAGGACAATTACAGCAAGATCATCCACTAGTACAATATGTTCAACAGAATGCAGGTATACAAGATCCACAACAAACTACACAGTATACACAACAAGCTCTAGAAATGATGAATGAACATGTTAATAACAATCCAGGGATTACACTCGCTATTTAGTAATTTTATGGGAGGAGGAGCAGGACAACGACTGTAAAAACATCATATAAAATATTCGTTTCAGATTCTATATTTCATTTTAAGAATGTAAACAAACTTTATAATCCTTTTTAATAAACCTGAGTACAAATGCAAAGATTATCAAAAGTATTATAAATCATATATCATAAATAAAATTATGTCGAGTAACATAGATTGGAATGACGTAACAAGAGGAAAAAGAGCAGTAGAGTAAAATATCATGTCAGATCCAGCAGTAATAGATTGGGATAGGATTATCCACAAAAATGTAAGATCCAAAGACATGCAGGGAGCTGGTAACGTTGTTGCCATAGACGGCGATTCAGTTATTATATCAACTCAAGGTGCACAGCATCAATACAAAATACCAAAATCACACGTAGAAGGATATAATGGAGCTGAGGTGTTCCTAGATATAGCTGTTAGTGATATGTCTTCTTTCAATACGGATAATGATAATAATATTAAAGCTCAAACCCATAGCAAAGAAGCAGGTACGCTTTCTAATGCAGAATCTTCGGTGCTACCAGTAAAAATAACTAAAACTTCAAGTCAAACACCCATGATACAAGGACAAGAAGTTCAATCTAAGAAAGAAGAAGGTAAGGAAGCATCAGAAGTTTCAAAGCAGCAATATATTAAAAAGGAAAAAGTATTAGCAAATGGGATCAAACAAGAGTCAGCAAAAGTACCAATACCTTCTGTAGCAACAAAGACAATAGCGACAACAACAACAAACATTACTTCTTCAAAAACACATAGTTACAACAACAATAAACCGGAAAAGACTCAACAAGGAGCAATAACAACTACTGCTGGCTTACCAGGACAGCGAGTCAACAATGATACCATGCAGAAAGAACAAGGTTTGGGAAAGAAAGAAGAAACCATTTCGTCTATTAGAGAAGGAGGACCAGTCAAGTCTGAAGTGACAGTTAGACCTACGCAATCAATAACAACGACAGCAAATAAAACATCAACCTTACCTTCTAAGCCAACCACACAAACACAAAGTAAAAACAACATGCCAGCACCACCACCATCATCATCATTGACAACAAAAACATTAGCAGAACCACCAGAGAAGATATTATCTGAAGAAGCTGAAGAAGCGGCAGTGGAAAAAGCAGTGACAAGAGCAGAAACAGAAGCGTCATCATCAATGACAGATGATGTGAAGATACAGCAACAAAACCGACAAGAAATAGAAAATGAAGTACCAACAACTACATCTACTATTCAGAGACAAGAAAATATTCAACCCGAAGTGGAAGTTACCATAAAGCCGCCAAACAATATCGAATTCAATCCACCGATATCAGCTGAAAATGTATCAACAGCAATAGAGGTGGGAATAGATGGCAGTAGTAGTGCTATTGATGACATTAGAGGACCAGAAGAAAAAGAAAAAGAACAACAACATCAAGATGCATTCCATGAAGAAAAGATTGACAACGACAATAAATATCCCATTAATAACCTTACTCCATTTGCAATTGGCATTGCTTTGTGGCAACAGTCTATGGTATATTGGATTGATATCTACAATGAGTTTGCTACCAATGCTGCACAAGTGACTCAATACTGGTTTAACGCTTTTAGGAATACTCGAATAGGAACCGAATAAAAGAATAGTGAGAAAATAAAAGGAGAATGACAGTATAACAAACTCTCAACTGCTTTAGCATGTAAAAGACTTTGGACGCCTTTTGCTGGATTTGATATCTAGAGTGATGACATGCATACCGGGTTTAAAGTTATTGTTGTGTAAGAACGATGAAATTAACATTAGAAGTTGTCGAGGAGATTATACAGTTTGCTAAAGCAAACGATTATGAAAAGGTTGATTTCTTCTGTCGAACAATGTGCGGATAGGTAGCGGCAGCACGTTACACCCTACATGTTGGTAGAAGTTGGAAATAAAATTTCATATCAGAGATTATGTCTACAAGTTAGCGAATACATTTATTCCTATTCAAAGGCCTAGATCTAGGAGTTGCATTATTTCCGAACAAATGGATCGTCTGCGATTGTTGTTAACAGTAGCTGCTGAGACCACCAATACCACGAAATAACCAACGCTCCAGCTAACAATCGACGAGTATGATATGATCTCTTCCGGACGTTGTTGTCATTCTCATCGTTGTTTTCAGTTCTGACCTTGCGTTTGTATGGATAATCATTAGTAATTATTGAACTATAAAATTCCTAAAGAGTATGGATCTGTGATTTCAAATAATAACACAAAATGAAGACTTGCTTGGTTATTGTTGTGATATAATTGATAGTCGAAGATAGGTTGTAATTTCAGACTCATGGTTTCTCTTCAGCATTTCAAAAGTGCTATACTATTAGAATAAGCGGCAATGAATTATTACTTAGACTGACAGGATTTCATCACACTTCTATTTGCAATGTATGCTCTGCCTCGCCACTTTATAACTCCTCCACATCTGGCTTTAATAATGAATGAGATAAAACTAATTGAAACGAGCACACAAGCAATTGGACATAACAAGGCATAAATTGGATTCAGAAGAAGACCAATAGCTAATTGTGTTGCATTAATTGAAAAAATTAAAACAATAGTCATTATATTAATAGCAAAAAGAACATTACTTAAGTTCTCATAATGAGTCAAGAGAGAATGGCAAGAGAATGGGAATAAGATAAATGGTTCAAGCAATAGAAGAAATACAACCGAAATATTTGTTACATTCTTATGGGACAACGGAATTAGATTAATACTCCTTTTAAGCCCTTCCCGAAGACTCATAAAATTTCCTGTCATTAATGTAGTTATTTGATCTTCGGCTCGAACCATTTTCAACTTGAATTTCTGCTGCTTTATTTTTTTACCTAATGCAACATCTTCTATAATCTCATCTTTTACCGCTTTGTGGGTACCAATAGATTCATAGGTTTTTCTATTTATTAGATAGAAGCAACCAAAGAGATAACTCGATTTACTTCTTGCGTTATTTACGCATAAGGCTGAATATTTAACATGTGAAAAAGTCCATAGTATTGGCAATGTGATCTTAGTCCAAATATTATGCGCAAGAATATTTGGTCTTCCAGTAAGAGCGTCTAATTTCTCTTCAACCAAATAACTTACTGCCAGAGATATTACAGAAGGGGAGCACATAATAGTATCTGCATCTACAAATACAAATATTTCTCCAGTTGCATTTAAGTAGCCTTGGTAGCATGCCCAATTTTTTCCTATCCAATCCACTGGTTTGGGATTTGCAGTAATAACTGATATTCTTTTTGGGTTACTTTTCATGTATGCCTGCATTATTTCACCAGTCATATCAGAAGATGAATCATTGACGGCAACAATTTCGAAATTATGGTAATCTTGATCTAGTAAGTTGTCAAGACATTTTGAAATATTATTCTCTTCATCTAGTGCAGGAACAATTATGCTGACTTTTGGATAGTTGTTTATGTTATTGTTTATATTATATTTTTTAGACTCCTCCAATCTTGGAGATTGCTTAAGAGATTTAATCATGTAGAGAAAGAAATAAAGCCACGCACAAAAAGCAAAAAAAATGGTTGCACTGAATATATTCAATACAATAAAATAAGGAAAATTCATTTGTTCAGTTATATACGTTACGTATATAAAGTGTTCAGAAGAAATTTTCAACGTAAAGCAGTTTGAAACAATGTTATATTATTTTCTCTTTAAGTGGGAACAATTAGAATGTTGAGTAATTCTGCAACCTTGTATTTCTGGAAGTTTACAAACCCTTTTGTTATCCTAAATGATATTACTTTCTCAAAGGCTACGAACCAGTTTGTCCGCTAGTATAGTTAATACATGGGCATGAGCATGCGTTCCTGCAATCTTATAGAGGAGGATAGACATGTCTAATAAATCCTCTTTGAAGTATAGAATTCGTGAAATAGTAGAAAAAGATATCGAAAGTGGCGGGCTGTTAGAGGTGCTAGAGAATTTAGCTCCTGTTGGAGATCTCAGTAAACCTACTGCGAAAGTGATATTAAAGGAAATAAAATCAAATCCACTCCACAAGATATTTGTTGCCATTCTTCAAGATGGCAAAAACGAAGGCTTGGTAATAGGGGCGACAACGCTCCTTATCGAACCAAAATTCATCTTTGGTGGAGGACGAGTAGGACATATCGAAGATGTAGCGGTAAGGGTCGAGTATCAGAGGAAAGGGATTGGATTCAAGCTTATAAACTACGCTACCGAACAAGCAGCTATTATGCGATGCGTAAGGACAATTCTAGATTGTTCAAATGAAAACATTCCTTTCTATGAAAAGGTCGGTTATTCTAGGTTCGGCAATTGTATGAAATTCAACCATTGTAAGTGGTAATGGTAAAACGATGATTTCAAGCATCATTGAAAATTATAGACTCAGCTTAATTAGAAACACCAAATACTAGAATATGCCATATGGACAATTATTGCACCGTATTATTACAATAAGGGTTACACTGCCCTGCATGACCATACCCTCTGTCATAGTCAGAAGTTGCCTATACTTTAGCTGGTATTGTAGCAGTGACACCAATAACCAGAACCAAAATAAGATGTCTGCATAATTTGGAAAATATGGTCACTAAGGCAGATAGGCAGGCAGACTCAATTGCCGAGTAAATTTTAATAGATTCAGAATGAGCCGAAAAGTATGGAAAGTACACATACAATCAGCAGTTATATGATCCAAAGACTTTATGAATGTGGTGTTAATCACATTTTCAGAGTTCCTGGAGATTATGTACCTGGATTTTATAATCAGTTGCTCCATAGTAACAGGCTTAAAATAATCAACACTTGTGATGAATTAGCAGCAGCACTTGCAGCAGATGCTTATGTTCGTGTTAAGGGATTTGGAGCATTTTGTATTACCTACTGCGTAGGGGCCTGAAGCTTGTCAACGCTACTGCTTAGGCTTACGCTGAAAAATCCACAGTTGCAGTAATTAGTGGAGCAC